>DATGGY010000235.1:0-13152 GCA_035308285.1 Bradyrhizobium sp.
TGACCTCGGGCGGCGAGAATTCGGTCGCAGCCCTTGAGGCGCTGGCCTCGGCGCTAGGCGCCAAACCAGGCGACGCGAAACCGCAGGCGATGGTCGAGCTTGCAAAACCGACGGGGCCGTTGACCCATGCCTCCATCGCAATGGCCATCGCGACGGCGATCCCGGAAAACGCGATTCTGGTCGATGAATCCATCACCACGGGCCGCGGTTTCTTTCCGCCGACGGCGGCGGCGGCGCCGCACGACTGGTTGCAGAACATGGGCGGCTCGATCGGATTTTCGACGCCGGTTGCGACCGGGGCCGCGGTGGCGTGTCCCGATCGCAAGGTGATCTGCATGGTCGGCGACGGCAGCGCCATGTACACGCTGCAATCGCTGTGGACGCAGGCGCGCGAGGGCCTCAACGTCACCACGATCGTATTCGCCAATCGCATTTATCAGATCCTGCGCGGCGAGTTCGACGGCGTCGGCGCCGGCGAACCCGGACAACGCGCGCTCGACATGCTCAAGATCGACCGTCCCACGCTCGACTGGGTCGCGCTCGCCAAGGGTATGGGTGTTGCCGGGCGCGCGGTCACGACGGCGGATGAATTCGTCGCCGCGCTGGCGGAAGCCATCCCGGAGCGGGGACCACGGCTGATCGAAGTGCGGATGTGAGAATGAGGCGCTAAAGCATTTTCAGGTCGTCATTCCGGGCGATGCGCAAGCATCGAACCCGGAATCTCGAGGTTCCGGGTCTGGTGCCTACGCACCATCCCGGAACGACGGAGTGGGCAGGGGCCAGATGCAAACCGAGCTGGACAAGGTCGTCGCCGCGCTTTCGGAATTGTATGGCCGCGAGGCGTTCCTGTTTGAGCACGATCTCGGCGAGCGCACGCTGGCGCACCGCCTGGCTGTGTATCTGGAGAAGCAGTTTCCGGGCTGGGACGTCGATTGCGATTACGACCGGCTCGGCGCGCGCACCTTGCGGCTGCCGCACGGCACGATCGTCTCGACCGATGATCATCTCGGCAAATCGATCTATCCCGACATCGTCGTGCACCAGCGCGATATCCCCAATAACCTGCTCGCGGTCGAGGTGCGGAAGGCAACCAACCATCAGCCCGAGGAGCACGACCAGCAGAAGCTGCGCGCGCTGACCGACCCGCATCTGTGGTTTGCCTACTGGATCGGGGTGCTTTTGACTCTTGGAAAAGACAACGTTAGCAGGTCGGAAGTCTATGTTGCCGGCGCCATCGACGGGAAATTGTCGCTGTGGTTTTCGCAGCGGCTGAAGGATGCGGGGCTGGACGCCGGATAAGGAGAATCGGTACGTGAAAATCGTGAAGCGATCGGCCTTCATCGCCGCATTATGGCTGGCGGCCGCGCCATGGGCGCCAACGGCTGCGCAATCCCCCGCCGCGGGCGCAGCGGTGGACGCCGCTTCGCAAGCCATCCTTGCTTCGCCCAAGGTGATCAAGGCGCTCGAAGACATCAAGGCCGATGACGGTCAGGCCTTCGCCGAGCAGAAACGCATCACCGAGATTCCGGCGCCTCCCTACAAGGAAAAAGTGCGCGCCGAATATTTTCTCAAGCGATTTCTGGAGCTCGGCTTCAAGGATGCCTCGATCGATACGGAGGGCAACGTGATCGGCTTGCGCAAGGGCAGCGGCGGCGGCAGGCCGAAGCTCGTGGTGTCGGCGCATCTCGACACGGTGTTTCCGGAAGGGACCGACGTCAGCGTGAAGGAGAAGGACGGCGTCACTCTCGCGCCGGGCATCGGTGACGATTCCCGCGGTCTGGCCGCGCTGTTGTCGCTGATCAAATCCATCAACAATAATGCCATCATGACCGTCGGCGACGTGATGTTCGTCGGCACCGTCGGCGAGGAAGAACTCGGCAATCTCAGGGGCGTGAAGGCACTGTTTCGCGACCATGCCGACATCGACGGGTTCATTTCCATCGACGGGCTGGGCGTCACGCGCATCGTCAATCAGGGTACCGGAAGCCACCGCTACGAGATGATCTTCAAGGGCCCCGGCGGCCACAGTTTTCAGGAGTTCGGGTTGCCGAGCGCGATTCACGCCATGGGGCGGGCGATTGCGAAGATTGCGGACTTGCGGACGCCCGCTGATCCCAAAACCACCTTCACAGTGGGCACAGTCAGGGGTGGCACCTCCGTCAATGCGATTGCGGCGGAGGCGAGAATGACGGTCGATATGCGTTCGGACTCGACTGAGGAATTGCTCAAGCTCGAGGCCCGTCTGCTCGATCTCGTCAAGCAGGCGGTGGCGGAGGAAAATGCGCGCTGGAAATCCGACAAGCTCACGCTCGAGATCAAGCTGATCGGCGACCGGCCGGCCGGGATCGTCGCGATGGATTCGCCCCTGGTGCAGGCTACCCAGCGCGCGGTCACGGCGCTGACCCGCAGCCCCCGCGTGACCTTCGCCGGTTCAAGCACGGATTCGAATCTGGCGATGTCGCTCGGCATTCCTGCCGTCACCATCGGCGGTGGCGGCGAGGGCGGTAACTGGCACTCGCGCAACGAATGGTACCGCCCGGTGGAGGCCTATCTCGGCCCGCAGAGCGCGCTGCTGGCGACACTGGTGCTGGCGGGGCTCGACGGCGTCACAAAGCCCGCGCTCGCGATACGCGCGGGGAGATAAGCGGCCTCGTGCCGCCGTTCTTGCCGGGCTTCGCAGGTGCGATTCGCAGAGGTCACGTTCGTTTGAAATTCCGGAACGTTTTTTGTCATGTGCGGTTTGTCAACGATTGTATGGAGGAGAAAATCACATGACCCGCATCAAGACATTTGGCGCCGTCACTATTCTTTCCGTGGTCATCGCCGGCCCCGCGTTGGCATGGGACGCCGGCATCGGAGTTCCGAGCCGAGGCGATTATTGGGGACCGCCGCCGGGGCCCTACTACTATCGAAGCTGCATCCAGGGTCCAGGTTTCGAGCCCTGTCCGGGAATATTTTATGGCTGGAGCGTCGGCAGAGACAGGTCGAGGCCAGGCGGCTTTGCCCCATCGTTCCGGCCGTCCGGAAGTTAATGCCCGTATCCAAGGAGCAGCGTTGCGACGAAATCGCTCAAGGCCGTTGGTGAAAGCATTGCGGACCCTGCTTAAACACGGGGCGGAGCCTTGGGCCTCTCCCACCTCTTAGTTATTTGCTCTCGACCTCGGGACGAGCCTCTCGTTCCTGGATAGCTCCGGTTCCTTGGCAGGGGGCGAGGTGCGCTCTTGCATCCTAAAGTAGAAACTGATTTAGTTGACCAGTAAATCGGGAGAGACTTCGAGTAGGCCGTACGGCCTTCGATATTTGCTTGGGGTTCATCGTGAATTTGAGCGTTTCAACATTATTTTTTGAACTCGCCCTTATCTTCATACCTGGGTTCATCTGGATGAAGATCCATAGCCGGTACGGATTCAAGGGCGAGAAGACCCAGTTCGATCTCATTCTCAATGCTTTTATTTTTGGTGTTGTTTCTTATACGGTCCTTTATCTCATCTACCGTCTCAACGGATGGCCGCTCAAGTTGTTCGATCTTGATGTCGACAGCAAGAGATTGCTGCAACCTGAACTCTTCCCAGAAATATTGTTCGCGGTTGCCATTTCCATAGTTGGTGGCGTGTTGACGCTATATTTCGAAAATCACAAGCTCTTTACGCGGTTTGTCCAAACGATTGGGGCAACAAAAACCTATGGTGACGAAGATGTTTGGGACTTCGTATTCAACTCTTCATCGAGCGCGGTCAATTTTGTGCACTTTCGCGATTTTGACCAAAGGGTGACCTATGCGGGCTTCGTCGAAGTTTTCTCCGAAAGCGGACAGTTGCGCGAAATTGTTCTGCAGGACGTGATAGTTTACGATTTCGAACAGACCGAAATGTACCGTGTGCCTCGCCTGTACCTTGCCAGAGCACGTGAAAATATCCATATCGAGTTTCCACTCAACTCCTGAAGAGGAGCCTTAAGTGACCGAGAAACCGAAATTGACCCAGGATGGGTACAATCGCTCTAGCCCGCTGAATGAAGGTTATGTACGCAAGGGTGGTCAGAATCCACCCCCTCAAAATTTTGTCCGTCCACCGCCACCGCCTGCTTTTAGGCCGGCTCCGCCGCCCTCTGTGGGGTCGCAAAATCCACCGTCGCCAAAGCGAGAAGGCTAGCGATCGAAGCTGCATCCAGGGTCCAGGTTTCGAGCCCTGTCCGGGAATATTTTATGGCTGGAGCGTCGGCAGAGACAGGTCGAGGCCAGGCGGCTTTGCCCCATCGTTCCGGCCGTCCGGAAGTTAGCATCCAGCCAGTGCACCGCCGGAACGCCGTAAGACCAGTGTTTCGCGCGCGGCGAGTTGCCTTGCTTCAAGCCGCCTCATGAGGCGGCGCGCGACCATCTCTCGGCAATGTTTGGCAATTCGATATCGACTTCGAGCGTCGATACATGGTTTCCTCTCTCCATCTTGACGACGACCTTTTCCGGATCGAGCGCGACATGCCGGGACACCACGGCGAGGATCTCGGCGCGAAGCAGTTCCAGCAAATCGGGTTGACCGCGCAAACCGCGCTCGTGCGCCAACAGGATCTGCAACCGCTCCCGTGCGACGGGCGCGGAAGCCGAGCGGGCGCTGAAGAGCCGCGGCAACGCCATCACGCCGCCCTCCGTCCCAGCAGCCGGTCCATCAGGCCTTTTCGCGCCGATGGCACCATCATCTCGACGGTTTCCCCGGTCAGACGGCGCGCGGCGTCGATATAGGCGCGGGCCGGCGCGCTGGCGGCGTCGTTCAAGGTGACGGGCGATCCGACGTTCGACGCCCGCAGCACATCCTGGCTCTCCGGAATGATTCCAAGTAGCGGCGTGGCGAGGATGTCGAGAATATCCTCGATGCTGAGCATTTCGCCGCGTGCCGCGCGCGCGGTGTCGAACCGGGTGATCAAGAGATGTTTTTCCACCCGCTCGCCCCGTTCGGCCTTCACGGTCTTTGAATCGAGCATGCCGATGATGCGGTCGGAATCGCGCACCGAGGAGATTTCCGGATTGGTGACGATGACCGCCTCGTCCGCATAGCGCATCGCAAGCATCGCGCCGCGCTCGATGCCGGCGGGGCTGTCGCAGATAATCCAGTCGAACCTGGTGCGCAGCTCGCCGATCACCTTGGCGACGCCTTCGTCCGTCAGCGCATCCTTGTCCCTGGTTTGAGAGGCGGGCAATAACCACAAATTCTCCACCCGCTTGTCGCGGATGAGCGCCTGCGAAAGGTTGGCAATGCCCTGGACCACGTTGATGAAATCAAACACCACGCGCCGTTCGGCCCCCAGAATAAGGTCGAGGTTGCGCAAGCCCACGTCGAAGTCGACGACGACGACCTTCTCTCCCCTTTGCGCCAGCGTCGCGCCGAGCGCAGCAGTTGAAGTCGTCTTACCGACGCCGCCTTTACCTGACGTCACGACCAACACTTTGGCCATTTATGATCTCCCCTAGCCGATTAATTCAGCGGTGTAATCTGCACAATGTCGCCTTCGAGCCATACTTGCGCCGGACGATCGCACGAGATGGCGTCGATTTCCTCGGCAGTCTTGAAATAACCATCGATGGCCAGAAGCTCGGCCTCGATTTTCTGACAGTAGATGCGGGCGGTCGAATTGCCGTTGACGCCCGCCATCGCGCGGCCGCGAAGCGTTCCGTAGATGTGGATCGATCCGCCGGCGACAATTTCGGCGCCGGAGGCGACCGAGCCCACCACCGTCACGTCGCCATCGGGAAACACAATCGACTGGCCGGAGCGCACCGGGCTATCGAGCAGGAGCGAATTTACCTTCGGCTTGCTCTCCACTTTCTTGGGCTCGTTCACCGCAAGCACGCAAGCGCGCCCGCCGGTCAGGAGCGGCGGCATGTGAGAGGTCAGGCGAGATGCGTCCACTCCCTCGATGCCGAGGATGCGAATCTTGCGCTGCTCGAGGTTTTCGATGAGATGGGCGATCGCCGCCTGGCTGAGATCTACCCCCGAAAGGTCGAGCACCACCGGCTTGCCGACAAAAAATCCGGGCGAACGGGCAAGCGTTGCGTCGATTTCCTCAAGCCAGTCCAGTATGGGAACCGCCGGGCAAAACACAAACGCAACATAGGACCGCCCCCGCATGCGATCCACCTGGCGTATTGGCCGCGCAATTGCCTCCATGATGATCGACCCGTATGTCCTTATCGAATGGCCAAGGCTAAGCTCGAATGGCCAAGGCTAAGCGCACGCGGGTCACTGCCGCGAGCGCGTCAGCGCCCCCAGTCGAATCAATGTTGGCCAGAGTGAATTGAGTCGGCAGGCAAAATTGAGACGAAAATGGGAAATGAAATGAGGCGCGGTGCGATGACGGCGGTATCACGCTGACAATGAGCGGACCGCGCGGCCGCGCTTCACGCCAATACACGTTCGTTTGAACGCAGGAACGTCTGTTCCGTCGGCGGGTTGTGCGTGCGGGAACGCTTGAGGACGGGTTTCACCTCAAAACGGAGAAACCAGACTCATGACTTGTTTAAGAACAATCAGCATCATCGCTATTCTTTCCACAAGCCTCGCCAGCCCGGTGTTCGCGCAAGATTCAGGCGCGCGCGGGCCGGCCCACCACAGTCGGGCCTACGATCTGCGGAAGTTTCGCGGCGTCTATAATCGGGTGGATGAGCCGCTCTCGGCTGCCCCACTTACTACGCAGGACGGGCGGAACATAGAAAACTTCGGCTTCAGCGGAAGGGACCCGTCCTGGGTCGGCGGTAGAGATCCCTCGCTCAACCCCGCGGGAAACTGAAGCCGGTCGCCCTCATCGCTTCAACGAAGGGCTGACATTTTTATTGATGGCGATGGCAGCACCGCGCAGGCTTCCGCCGGGCGCGGTGCTGCCGCCGTCGCGTGCCGCGCGATCGGCGCATCGCGACGCAAATAAGAGCCCAAACAAAAGGCCCCGACGATGCCGGGGCTTTGATTGCGGGAGAAGGCTAACGGAAAATCAGTATCGCGCGACGTGGGGCGCTGCTCCGCGCTGTCTACGCTCGGTAGCGCCGGCGCGGACCCAGGTGGCTGAACTGGTGAAACAGGTTGCGTGGCGCGAGCCGGCGAAGGGTTAGCGAGACGCGCTTCTCTCGAAAAATCGCCCGCTCCGGTGCGGTAGCATGATGCGGACGACCGAGGCCCGCGAACGCGGCTGAAACCAAGGTTCCGCCCAGATGATCCAATTTAAGCGGCGTGGCCATCTTTGGTTAATTGATTGTGAAGGTTTCGGGAGCAAGCTTGGATATTATTGCCATCATATTTTGCAACGGCCGAAGCCGTGCCGTGACAAGCTAGTTCCGTCGCCGTTGGCGGTCCGTCGATCAAGAAGGACATTCCCATGCGAACCTCTCCACGCAACGTGCTTCCCCTGGCGATAGCAGCCCTGCTTGCGACCGGTGTTTCGGCATTCGCTGAAAATGGCGTCTCTGCCGACAAGGTCGTATTTGGTCAGGCGGCTGCTCTCGAAGGACCGGCCTCGGCTTTGGGCCAAGGCATGAAAACAGGTCTCGAAGCGGCCTTCGCCGAAGTCAACAAGGCCGGCGGCGTTAAGGGCCGGAAGCTCGAACTCAAGAGTGTCGATGACGGGTACGAACCGGGCAAGTCCATTGAGGTGGTAAAAAAGCTGCTTGAGGAAGACAAGGTGTTCGCTATCGCCGGCGCGGTTGGTACGCCAACATCAGCCGCCACGCAGCCGATCGCGGCCGCAGCAGGGGCTCCCTTCATCGGCGCCTTTACCGGCGCCGAATTCCTGCGCGAGCCTTACAAGCCCCTGGTGATGAATATCCGTGCCAGCTACTTCCAGGAAACCGAAGCCATGGTCGAACACCTGACCAAGGACATCGGCGCGTCCAAACTCGCGATCATGTACCAGGATGATGCCTTCGGTCAGGCGGGTCTTGCCGGTGTCAAGAAGGCGCTCGACAAGCGGCAGATGCAGCTTGCAGGGGAAGGTACGTTTGAGCGGAACACGCTGGCTGTAAAGGCCGCGCTATTGGCCATCAAGAAGGCTGATCCTGACGCAGTCATCATGATCTCCCCCTACAAGCCCGCGGCCGAGTTCATCAAGCTGGCCAGGCAGATCAAGCTCAACGCTACCTTTGTCAATATCTCGTTTGTTGGCTCCAATGCGCTTGCAAAGGAACTCGGTTCAGCGGGTTCTGGCGTTGTGATCACCCAGGTCGTTCCGTTTCCTAACGACGCTGCGATCCCGGTGGTTGGGCGTTACCACGCAGCGCTCAAGGCGAGCGCGCCCGACGCCGAGCCAGGCTTCGTATCGCTTGAGGGCTACCTCGTCGGTCGCGCGATCGTCGCAGCGCTGGAAAAGGTCAGCGGCGACCTCACCCGTCAAGCCCTGGTCGAGGCCGTGCAAAAAGCCGGCACCTTCGATCTCGGCGGCTTCAAGCTCGCCTACAGCTCTGGCAGCAATCGCGGCTCGGATCATGTGTTCCTGACCGTGATTCAGGCGGACGGCAGTCTCAAGGCGGTTGATCGCCTCGAGAAACCCGCAACATAGCAAAGCCTCGACCTTTTCGCGTCACATGTTTCAGTCTGGAGATTGACGATGAAGGCAGCGATGTCCTGGCTTCACCTTGGCCTTCGCGGTCGATTGTTCACCGCCTTTGGGGTCGTCGCTGCGCTCACCGTGCTGGCGAGCAGCAGCGCGATCATCTCTTACGGCAGCCTTGGGCGTTCTATCGGCGCAATCGCCGAAAAAAGCTTGCCGGAGGTCACCCGCGCGTCGGAGGTCGTCAGAGCCGCGGGCGAAGTCGCTGCGGCTGCGCCGCGCCTTCTCGCCGCAACCGACGCCGCCGAGCGCGAGCACGCCTTCAAGGTTCTGGCGGCCGGGCGCCAGGAACTCACCAAAAGCGTCGGCGCACTCGCCGCCGAAGACGCGGCAAGGCTCCATCAGACCGCTGACCGCATTCTGGTGAATCTCGACCGGCTGGCGCAATCCGTCACCGAGCGCCAGAGCATTGCCGCCTCGCGTGACGCGCTCGTCGGAAGCCTACGGAAATCGCATCAGAAGCTTGCCGAGAAGCTGGCGCCGATGGCCGACGACGCCGGGTTCACCTTGACCATGGGTCTGCAGACCGCAGCGGAGAACAAGGACCCCGCGGCCATTCAAAAGACGCTGGCTGGACTTGCCGATAACGAACTTACGTCCCTGCAGGCAATCCTGGATTTGCGCGCCGAGGCCAACCTCATATTGGGGGTCCTCGTCGAAGCGGCCGACCTAAGGTCTACCGAACTGCTGCCGCCGGTCAAAGACCGGTTTACCGCGGCAGCGGGTCACCTTGGAAAGGCCGCGGCCAACATCAAGGACCCCGAGACGTCGAAACTCGTCAATGAATTGATCAAGAGCGGCAAGGATGCCGGCAATATTTTCGAGCTCAAGCAAAAGGAGTTGGTTGCCGCCAAGACTGGCGCCGATGTGGTGATCGAAAATCGCGCGCTCGCCCAGCAGTTCGAAAAGGAAGTTGCAAACCTGGGAGCGCGCAGCGAGGCGGCGGCAGCCGCTGCGGTTCGTGAATCGGGAGCGGAGATCCGGCAGGGCCGGATCATCCTGATTTGTCTCGCGCTCGTCAGCCTGGTCACCGCACTTGCCATCGGCTGGTTTTACGTCAGCCGTGGGGTCGTACGTCGCCTCGTGCATCTTCAGAGCAGCATGAAGTGCATAGCGGCCGGCGATCTGAGTGCCGAAATCGCGACCGGCGGCTCGGACGAAATTGCCGAGATGGCTGACGCGCTGCAAGTCTTCAAGGGCAACATGCTCGAATCCAACCGGCTCCGCGCGGAACGTTCGGAGACGGAAAAGCACGCGCGTGCCCAGCGCCGGGCCGAGATGCAGAAACTCGCGGACGAATTCGAGGCCGCCGTCGGCGAGATTGTGCAGACGGTATCTACCGCTTCAATGGAGCTGGAAGCTTCGGCGACCAGCCTGACCAAGACTGCAGAAGAAACACAGCAGCTTTCCGCAATGGTCGAAATGGCATCGGGCGAAGCCTCAACCAATGTCAGATCGGTAGCCGCGGCGACCGACGAGATGACGGCATCGATTGCCGAAATCAGCCGACAAGTCCAGGAGTCGAACCGGATTACGGGTGAGGCCGTCAGTCAGGCGGAGGTCACCGATCAGCGCATCAACGAGCTGTCGAAGGCTGCGTTGCGGATTGGCGATGTGGTCAATCTGATAACGACCATCGCAGAGCAGACCAACCTGCTGGCCTTGAACGCCACGATCGAGGCGGCGCGCGCCGGCGACTCCGGACGCGGCTTTGCGGTGGTGGCGCAGGAGGTGAAAGCGCTCGCTGCGCAGACCGCCAGCGCGACCCAGGAAATCAGCAGCCAGATTGCGGGAATGCAGGTTGCCACGCAGGATTCGGTGGTGGCGATCAAGCAAATCGGGACCACGATCAGCCGGATTTCGGAAATCGCGGCAACGATCGCGACGTCCGTCGAACAGCAAGGCGGCGCCACGCAGGAGATTTCCCGCAATGTGGAGCAGGCAGCACAAGGTACCTCCGGGGTTGCCACCAATATTGTCGACGTGAACAAGGGAGCGCGCGAGACCGGTTCTGCCTCGGCGAAAGTGCTTTCCTCGGCGCAGTCCTTGTCCGGCGAAAGCAACCGCCTCAAGCTGGAGGTCGCCAGGTTCCTGAGCACGGTAAGGGCGGCTTAAGACGGCGCGAGACATAAGCTCCGTCACAGGATGGATGATTTTCAAGCGAGTGCGTCCAATCCTCCTTTGGCGGAAAATTCAAGAAGCTCCTCGAAAAGCTTCCAGAACAATAAGCGCGGCCTTGCGGCAACTCCTGCTGGCGGCTTCCGGTAATGGCACATCGCGGCATGTCAGCCGCGCTGTCCCACTTTCGTCTCCGTTATTTAGTTGCATTGAGTCCGGAACCGTACATAGTGGGTTCCAGCGGCGGCCCGCGTGCCGCTGCCGCTCTCGGCCCTTGGGAGGCTGCAATGGAGCGCTACATCGACAACGCCAATCGCTACGTCCACAACGCCAATATTGAGCACTACCGGCATTTGATCGCGGAGAGCGAGCGCGATCCAAAACGTGACGAAGATCGGCACAAGATGCTGCTGACGTTGCTTGCCGAGGAAATTGCCAAGGAGAAGAAGCAGAAGCAGTTCAATTAGTGCTTTGCCGACGCATGAACGGGCCGCCGCCCTGTTGTGCGTCATGAGCGAGGCACGAGCATGGTCGCGCTTTTCTTCCCCTTGCGGCTCGCCGGCAGATCGCGAGCGCCAACTATACCGCTGCCGCGCGATCCTCTTGGTCCGCACCCCGCGCGACAATCATCACGTCGGTATCCGCCAAGGGCCTTTGCAGCGCCTTTGCTTCGAGAGCACTCACATGTACAGAGTTTGCTGGCCTGATGGTGGGCGCACAAGGGATCGAACCTTGGACCTCTCCCGTGTGAACCGCAATCCGTAGACCCCAGCCGGCCTAATCCAGCCATAGTGTAGTTGTAAAAGTCCTTGCAATGCAGGGATTTGTGGCCATGTCGGCCCATAGTGGGCCATAGCGGGCCTTACCACATTTTGTATGCCCCTGCTGTGCCCTTCGTGAATTTTCCCGTGGGGCACAAGAGAGCTGGGAACGTGGAGGGAACGGTTTGTGATCCGTTTCTTGGGTCACCCCTCGACTGTCCCAGGGCACAAGGAGTGAGGGCACAAACGATGGAAGAGAGCGAGAAAGGTCTCAGAGCCGCAGTGACGACGAACTACCTGAGGCTCACTGACGCGGCGATCCGTGCGGCCACGCTGCCGCCGGGCAAATCGCAGCACTATCTGCACGACACAACGCAGCCAGGGCTCGCGATCAGGATGCGCGCGGCTGGCGGCCGGACCTGGGTCTATCTATTCACCAAGCCTGGGGCGAGGGGCACCCAACGCAAGACGCTGGGCGCATGGCCCAAGTTCAACGAGAAGGCCGCGCGCAAGGCCGCCACCATCGCCGCTGGCGAGGTGGTCAAGGGGGTCGATCCGAACGACGCCAAGCGCGAGGCTAAGCGGCAACAGCTGGCCGAAAAGGGGGGCACCACCCTGGCGGCTCTGATCATTGAAGATGGCCCGTACGAAACGTCCCTGACCGGACGCCAGGTCGTTAACTGGAAACCGGCAATGTCGGCGCTGCGACGCGGTCTCAAGGATCACTTCGATCTCGCCATCGCCGAGCTGACGCGACGACAAATCATGGCCGCGGTGGACAAGATCGCCAAGACCGGCAAGCGCGGCGCAGCCAAGGACTTGCGCAAGCACGCGCATACCCTCCTCGAATGGTGCGTCGGAGAAGGTTACGTCGAGCACAACGTGCTCGCCGGCTATCGGGCGCCCAAGGAAACCCGTGCGCAGAGGGTCGGGCGCCGAACCAAGGGCCGCGCACTGACCGATGATGAAATCATCAAGGTCTGGCATGCATCCGGCAAGCTCGGGGCTTTTGGGCTCCTGATACGCGTGTGCCTACTCGGTGGCCCGCGCCGCAGCGAGCCGACCATGATCGAGTGGCAAAAGCACATCATGGATGACCGCATTACCTTCGATGCGGCATGGACCAAGATGGGCCTGCACCACGACGTGCCGCGCACCCACCTCGTTGACGAGGTGCTCGTGGCCGCGAAATATTTCCAGCGCGCGACGTCCGATTATGTCTTCCCGTCACCGAAGACCGGCGGCCAGATGTCGGGCTTCACCAAGATGGTCAACCGTTTGGTCAAGGAAGCAGGTGTCGCCAAGTTTACCATGCATGACTTAAGGCGCAGCTTGCGCACCGTCATGTCACGCTGCGGCTACGACAACGAAATTCAGCGGCTGTGTGTCGGGCAAAAGCCTAGCGGAATCGATCAGGTCTACAATCACGACGAACAGTGGATCATCCGCAACATGGCGTTCGAAGCGGCTCATGACTACATCGCGGAGTTGGTCGGCGCGAAACGGGTCGGCAAGGTCGTACGCCTGCAGCGGACGAATCCGCTCGACCCCATCAAGGCTGAATTGCTCGGCCGTCTCCGCGAGCATTATGCGGCTGGGACGGTTTAGTGGCCTTGTCGCACCCGGCCAGATAGTCCCGCACCGCATCGACACGATAGAGCGGGCGGCCGTCAACGTAGCGCCATTTCAG
>DATGGY010000236.1:0-41637 GCA_035308285.1 Bradyrhizobium sp.
GTTGGGCCTCGGAACACGGCCGCGGCGCCGTCCGGAGGCTGGCGATCCGGCGTCGGCTCTGGTATGGGAATTCCAGGCCCGCTTTCCAAAAGCGGGGCTTCGGTCCCGTAGCTCAGCCGGATAGAGCGACGGTTTCCTAAACCGTAGGTCGCATGTTCGAGTCATGCCGGGATCGCCATCTCTTCCAATGATTTAGGAAGTTTCCGCCGCCGCCTTGCCCGGAAGAACGACGTTAGGTAGAACCTGATCCGGGATGACGGCCAAGGTGGCTTGCAGGAGAGCTTGGCGGCGCGGCTCGTAAGAGCCTAGGCTTATCCGGTACCGGGTTCAGGAGTGGACACCATGCAAAAGCTCCAAAGCCAGGGTGTACACCACATCACGCTCACCGGAGCCAACCGGCAAACATCGATCGATTTCTGGGAGGGCGTGCTTGGCATGCCCTTTTTGTTCGAGCAGCCCAATCTCGACAGGGCGTCCGAAAGCCACCTTTATTTCGATCCCGGCGACGGAAGGCTCATCACCATCTTCACCGACGAGAGCCGCAAAGCCGATCCGCGGCGGACGCCGACGGAACCCGGCTGCGTGCATCACATCGCCTTTGCCGTCTCGCGCGCCACTTTCGCGCAGGCGGTGAAGCGCCTGGACGAACGCGAGATCAAGCATAGCGGCGTCAAGGACAGGGGCTTCATGGATTCGATCTATTTCAACGATCCGCTGGGCCTTCTGATCGAGCTTGCCTGCTACCGGTTTGAGCCACCGCACGGCTCCACGCATGCGGACGTGCTGATGGAGGCCCACAAGATCCGGGTCGCCCGCGGCGATGCGAGCATTGCGGAGATTCATCTCGCCGATGCGATCGAGGCGCTCGTGATGCGGCGCAACGCATCGCTTTCCGCCGATCGATCGCCGAAGAATCCGTATTGAACGAGCCCGATATAATGGGGACTGCAAAGGGAGGAAAACCATGAAACTGAATGTGCTGAAGCCGAGCGTGAACAACATGGCGGTGCGCGTATTCGTGCGTGCCGCCAACCTGGAATTCACCGAAGACGACGTCTATGGCAAGACGCGTACGCCGGAATTCCTGGCGAAAAACCCCGCGCACCTGACGCCGATGCTGGAGGCAAGGGAATTGCCGAAGGGCGGCATGTGGGAAAGCTGCGCCATCATGCAGTATCTCTGCAACAAGCATGAGATCGCCAAATTCTATCCGAAGTCGGCTGAGCAGCGCGCCACCATCGACAGCGCCATGTTCTATCTCGTCGGCACGCTCTATCCGCTGGTCGCGCGCGCCACTTATCCGGCGCTCGGCTTCCCGCTTTATCCGGGCGAAGTCGGCGCAAGCGATGCCGATGCGGCCGCGAAAGCGGCGGCGCAGAAGTCCGCCATCGCCGCGATCGCGGAGCCGCTCGAGGTGTTCCACAAGTTCTACATGGACGGAAAGCCCTTCATCGGCGGCGCCACGCCCTCGATCGCCGACATCAGGCTTGCCGTTACCCTCGAATTTCTCGCGGCCGTGGACTATGCGCTGCCTGCATGGGCCAAAACCTACGTCGGCGATATGGAGAAATCATTGGGCCAAGCCTATGCGGAACCGGCAGCCGACGTGCGCGGCTATATCGCCTATGTAAAATCGCAAAAGAAGTAACAGAGGCGACGCCGCAACAGCCACGACGGTTGATGAAAACCAGCAGTGCGCAGAGGCTGAGAGTTGAGACGGGAAAGGCAGGTTCGGTCTCTGCGCTCCTGATGCGCCCTGCGCCGGCGCGCGCGTGCTTTGTCTTCGCCCATGGCGCCGGCGCCGGGATGACACACTCGTTCATGGAGGCCTTCGCGGCGGGCCTCTGCGAGCGCGGCATTGCGACGCTACGCTATCAGTTTCCCTATATGGAGAAGGGCAGCAAGCGGCCCGACCCGCCGGCGCTCGCGCAAGCCACCGTGCGCGCCGCGGTCGCGGAAGCGGCGCGGTGCTGCCCCGGCCTGCCATTGATTGCCGGCGGAAAATCGTTCGGCGGCCGCATGACCTCGCAGGCGCAGGCTTCATCCCCTCTTGAAGGGGTGCGCGGCCTCGCATTTGCAGGCTTTCCCCTGCACCCGGCGGGCAAGCCGTCCAGCGAGCGGGCCAAGCATCTCGCCGATGTCCACGTCCCGATGCTGTTTTTGCAAGGCACGCGCGACACTCTGGCGGAGGTTGCGCTGATCGAACCTGTGGTGAAAGCTCTCGGACCGGCGGCCACTTTGCATCTCGTCGACGGCGCCGATCATTCCTTCCACGTGCTGGCGCGATCGGGGCGTAACGATCGCGAGGTCTTGGCCGAAATTATCGATGCGTTCGCGGATTGGATTAGCTCGATCTAACCCAACCCGTCATAGCCGGGCATAGGCGGAACGGAAGCGACGCCGACCTTTGGACGACTATGTCCCGGCCATGACGGCAGCGCGATGTCAGCACCCCCGGCAGATGCTGTGCAGCTGCCGGTTAAGCGCCTCGTCCTCGCGCTTCATCTGCTCGAGCGACTCCATCATCTTCGATTCGTGGCTTGGTTCGGGCTTACGTTTCGCCGCAAGTTCCGCCTCCTGGCGCGCATAACACGCCTCCCGCTCCGGCTTGGCCTGGATGAACCGGCATTGCTCGATCGCCAAAGCGGGCGCGGCGACGAGCGTGAGCGCGAGTATTGCGCATGCGAGAGCGCGGCCCGCCGTCTTCGTCGCGCGGATTTCGTCTATGGGCAATGGCGTGGCATCCGGTTTGGCGCTGAACATGTCGCGGCGAGGGGACGGCCATAGACGAGATCGCGCCGTAGCCTCACTTTCCTGGTCGTCCCGGCCTTGACCCGGGACCCATACCGCGTGATGTATCGATAAGGGACGTGGCTGACGCCTTCGACCATGCGAACACCCGTGGTCATGGGTCCCGGCGAAAAGCAGGGACGACAATCTACGTCAACCAGCTCACGCGTTCCCGCGATCTTCGCGGAACAAATCCAGCTTCTGCTGCACCGGGCGGTCCGAGAAGCTGAACAGCACGGAGTCCTGATCGGCCTCGTGGGTGACCCATTGCCAGCTCGGCACCACGAACAGGTCGCGCGGGCCCCATTCGAAGATCTGATCGCCCACCCGCGAGCGTCCCTTGCCTTCGATCGCCGCGAACACGGTTGCATCCGTCGAACGATAGCGCGCGGTTTTGAAACCCTTCGGCAATAGCTGGATGAAGGTGCCGATGGTCGGCATCGCGAAATCGCCGGTCTCGGGGTTGGAGAATTTCAGCTTCAGGCCGTGGCAGGCGTCCCATTCGTTGCGGAGCTTGGCGGTCTCCAGCGCCTCGCGGGTGTGGGAATAGGGATAGTTGAAGATCGGCGAGGTCTTCGATTTGCGCTTCTCGTCGACCGGCAGCAGATTGTGGCCGTAGCGCGCAAAGCTGTCGCCGGGAGGTCTTGTGATCTTCTGCTGGTCTTCGTTGAGGCCTTCCGCGAAGGACGTATCGAACAATTGCACCATCGGAATGTCGAGGCCATCGAGCCAGAACATCGGCTCAGAGGTTTCGTTGGAATGATCGTGCCAGGTCATTGACGGCGTGATGACGAAATCGCCGGGCGACATCGCGGTGCGCTCGCCGTCGACGGACGTATAGGCGCCCTTGCCCTCGAGCACGAAACGCAACGCAGACTGGCTGTGGCGATGCGCGGGCGCGACGTCGCCGGGGATCACCATCTGCACGCCGGCGAACAGCGAGGTCGTGATTTTCGATTGCCCGCGCAGGCCCGGATTCTCCAGCACCAGCACGCGCCGCTCGGCTTCCTTGGCGGTGATCAGCTTGCCGGCTTCGGTCATGTAGGTGCGGATCGCGTCGAACTTCCACAGATGCGGCCGGCATGCGCTCTTCGGTTCCGGCGTGATCAAATCGCCGAGCACGTTCCAAAGCGCGGAAAGATTTTCGCCGTCGATCTTCTTGTAGAACGCCTCGCGTTCCGGCGTCTTCAGTACGGCTTCCATGACGGCCTCCCTTAAGGTTCTTTAGATTGACAGTATACTTACGATATGGCTAACGTCAACGACGGCCGGCAAAAACCGGCCATAAAATTCGAGGGAGGTCGGTCATGAGGTTGCACGGCTACTTCCGCAGCAGCGCGTCCTATCGAATCAGAATTGCGTTGAACCTGAAGGGGTTAAGCGCGGAACACGTGCCGCATCATCTTCGCAAGGGCGAGCAGCGCGATCCCGCCTATCTCGCGATCAATCCGCAAGGGCTGGTTCCGACGTTAGAGGACGATCGCGGAACCATCCTCACTCAGTCGCTCGCCATCATCGAATGGCTGGACGAGATCCACCCCGAGCCGCCGTTACTGCCGAAGCAGCCGCTGCGCCGCGCCCAAATTCGCGCTTTCGCGCAAGTGCTCGCCTGCGACACCCATCCGGTCCAAAATCTCAAGGTGCTGGCGCGGCTGCGCGAGCTCGGCCTTTCCGAGGAACAGGTGACGGGCTGGGCGGCATGGGCCAACCGCGAGGGCCTGAAGGCCTGTGAAACACTGATCGCGACTGAGGCTGGTCCGTTCTGTTTCGGCGTGCAGCCGACGATTGCCGATCTTTGCCTGGTGCCGCAATTGGCCAATGCGCGCCGCTTCGGCGTCGATGTCGCCGCCTTCCCGCGCCTGCTCAAGGCGGAGACCGCCGCGAAGAACCTCAAGGCGTTCGCCGACGCCGCACCGGAGCGACAGGGCGATGCCGAGTAAGCCTGCTATTGTTACGATGGACGCGGTCTACACCGCGCCCGGCTATCTGTTTCGCCGGATGCAGCAGATCGCGGTCGCGCTCTTCATGGAGGAGTGCAAGGCCTTCGACCTGACGCCGGTGCAATATGCGTCGCTGGTGGCGATCCGCACCCATCCCGGCATCGATGCGACGCGACTTTCCGCGGTGATCGCCTTCGATCGTTCGACGCTCGGCAGCGTGATCGAGCGGCTGGAGGCAAAGAACTATGTCGAACGCAAGCCCGCGCCCGAGGACAGGCGCGTCAAGCTGTTGTATCTGACGCGGACCGGTGTGACGCTTCTGCGCGACATCATGCCGTCGGTCGATCGCGCGCAGGTGAGGATGCTGCGGCCGTTAAAGCCCGGCGATCGCAAGACACTGCTGGCGCTGATTGCACAACTGGTCGATCTCAACAACGAGGCGTCGCGGGTGCCGCTGCGCGCCGAAGACGCGCTCGAACATCTGGGGAAGGCAAGTTGATGGCGGCATCGGGCGAAAGGCCGGTATTGATCGCGGGCGGCGGCATCGGCGGCCTCGCCGTGGCGCTGGGGCTCGCGCAAAAGGGCTTTCGTTCGATCCTGCTCGAAAAAGCCTCTTCGCTCGGTGAAATCGGCGCCGGCATCCAACTCGGGCCGAATGCCTTCCATGCCTTCGACTATCTCGGCGTCGGCGAGGCCGCGCGGGGCATGGCGGTTTATGTCGATCAGCTTCGGCTGATGGACGCGCTGACGGCCGAGGAAATCTGCCATGTCGATCTTGGCGACGCCTTTCGGGCGCGTTTCGGCAATCCTTATGCGGTGGTGCATCGCGGCGATCTGCACGGCGTGTTCCTGAAAAGCTGCCGCGACAGCGATTTGATCGAGCTGCGCGTCAGCTCCGAAGTCGTGGGCTACGAGCAGGATGGCTCGTCGGTCACCGCTCATCTTGCCTCCGGCGATCGGGTCACCGGCTCGTTGCTGATCGGCGCCGACGGGCTGTGGTCGAACATCCGCAAGCAAGTCACCGCCGACGGCCCGCCGCGGGTCTCGGGCCACACCACCTATCGCTCGGTGATTCCGACCGAAGAAATGCCGGAAGATTTGCGCTGGAACGCGGCCACGCTGTGGGCCGGTCCGAAGTGCCACCTCGTGCACTATCCGCTGTCGGGCTGGAAGGTGTTCAACCTCGTCGTCACCTATCACAACGATGCGCCGGAGCCGGTGGCCGGACAACCGGTTTCCGAGGCCGAGGTGTTGAAGGGCTTTTCGCATATTCACCCGCGCGCGCAGAACATCATTCGTCACGGCAAGAACTGGAAGCTGTGGGTGTTGTGCGACCGCGATCCGACGGAGCGCTGGGTCGATGGCCGGGTGGCGCTGCTCGGCGATGCCGCCCATCCGATGCTGCAATATTTCGCGCAAGGCGCCTGTCAGGCGATGGAAGACGCGGTTTGTCTATCGCACATGCTGGGAAATCACCCCGGCGATCACGCCACGGCGCTGGAAAAATATCGCGCGCAGCGTTTTCCGCGCACCGCGCGCGTGCAACTGCTCTCCCGCGCCATCGGCGAGCATATCTACCACCCCGCCGGCGAACACGCCCGCATCCGCAACGCCATCATGAGCGCGAAGACGTCGGAGGATTACTACAAGGATCTTGCCTGGCTCTATGGCGGGACGGGGTTGGGGGGTTAGGATTCCAGGGCGCGCCGTTTTTTCCGCTTGTCATGCCCCGCGAAGGCGGGGCATCCAGTAATCACCAGTTATCGTAGTTACTAGCGCCGGCGATTACTGGATCGCGCGATGCAGCCCTGTCATCCGGCCGGCCGGAGGCCGGACCGGGTGGCGGGCGACGACAGTCGTCGCAAGGCGGTCCTAAACCCGCATCAACGCCTGCCGGTCGATCTTCCCCGTTCCCGTCTTCGGCAATTCGTCGATAAATTTGATTTCGCGCGGATATTTGTAGGGCAACAGCTTTGCCTTCACAAAATCCTGCAGCACCTTTGTTGCCTCGCCTTCGTCGAACGTGCGGCTGTTCATCACCACCACGGCCTTGAGCGTCATACGCCGGTCCGGCAGTTCGGCGGCGAAGACGGCGCATTCGCGCACGTCAGGATGCTCAGCCAGGCAAAGCTCGACTTCGAGCGGATAGACCCATTGGCCGGAAACCTTCACCAGATCATCGGCGCGGCCGCGGAAGAAATAAAATCCGTCCGTATCGCGCACGAAGCGGTCGCCGGTGTAAATCCATCCGCCCTCGCGGATGGTCTCAGCCGACTTGTCGGGCCGGTTCCAGTACAGCGGCGTATTGGAATCGCCGCGCACCCACAAAATGCCTTCCTCATTGTCGCCGACCTCGCGGCCGCCACCATCCTTCAGCGCAATCTCGTAACCGGGCACGCGAAGGCCGGCGGCGCCGAGTTTTTTCTTCTCGCCCCGGTTGCACAGGTAAATATGCAGCACTTCGGTCGAACCGAGCCCTTCGACGATCTCAAGGCCGGTCAACGTCTTCCAACCGTTGAACACCTCGGCGGAAAGCACCTCCGCGGCGGAAATCGCCATGCGCAGCGAAGAAAAATCTCGCGTCCTCGCGCCCTCGGCCTTTGTCAGCGACGTGTAGAGCGTCGGCAGCCCGAAGAATACGCTCGGGCGATAGCGTTCGATGGCCTCGAAAATCGCCGTGGGCTTCGGCTGGCCCGGCAGCAGCAGGCTCGCAGCCCCCGCCGAAAACGGAAAGGTGATGGAATTGCCGAAGCCGTAGGCGAAGAACATTTTCGGCACCGAAAAGCAGATGTCGTCGGGAGAAAGCTTCAAGACATTGTGGGCGAAGGCCGCATCGCTATAGGCCATGTCATGCTGAAGATGGACGATGCCCTTCGGCCTGCCGGTCGAGCCCGACGAATACATCCAGAACGCCATCTCGTTGCGATGGGTGGCGGCTTCAGCGAGATCGGCCGGAAACCGCTTCAGCCATTGCCCGGCGATCAAGGCATTCGGCACCGCGTGTGCGCCGGCCGCGCCATTGACCGCGATCAGGGTACGCAAGGACGTGTCCTTGCAGGCGACCGCGTCGAAACGTGCGCAAAATTCCGCATCCGCCACCGCAACGGCGGCAGCCGAATCCAACAGATAGAATTGCAGGAGGTCGGGCGGCGTCAGCGTATTGATCAAAAGCGGTACAAAGCCCGCACGGACGGCGCCGAAAAACGCGGCCGGATAGGCCGGCGTATCGTCGAGAAACATCAGGATGCGGTCGCCGCGTTGCAAGCCGAGCGATGCAAAGCCGTGGCCCCACCGCGAGGCTTCGGCGCAAAGTTCGCAATAGCTCAGCGCCCCCATCGGGCCCGTCAGCGCCGGCCGGTCGCCCCGGCCCTTGCCGAGATTGTCGAACAGGATCCGGCTCGCATTGTAGATTGCCTGGATTTCAAAGCCGATCTCGCGCGCGCCCGAGCTCGCGGCAGGAACCAGATCGGCGATTTCCGGCGCCGTCATGACTTGCCCCCGCCACGCCGTGGTGACCGCGACGCCTCGTAGCGTGCCATGAAGGCGGGCGACATCGCGCGCAGGCGTGCGTCGTCGACCCGCCCCGAGCGCGTGACGTAGCTATAGGCGAAGTCCATCAGGCCGAGCTTCATATGCTCAGGGAATTTCGCGTACCAGTCGGCGCTGGTGTGCGCCGCCGTCACCAGCTTTTCCACGATTGGCTGGCGTTCGCTTTGATAGCGGGCAAGCCCCGCGGCGAGGTCGCGCTCGGTCTCCAAGGCTTTCGTGAGCGCGATCGCGTCCTCGATGGCAAGCCGCGTGCCCGACCCGATCGAGAAATGCGCCGAGTGCAAGGCGTCGCCGAGCAGCACCATGTTCCTGAACGACCAGCGCTCGTTCCAGATCCACGGAAAGTTTCGCCACACCGACTTGTTCGATACCAACGGATGCCCGTCGAGGGTGGAAGCGAAGACCTGCTCGCAAATGGCCTTGGATTCCTCCACCGTCTTGCCGGCAAATCCGTAAGCCTGCCAGGTCGGCAAATCGCATTCGACCAGGAAGGTGCTCATCTCAGGCGAGTACCGGTAGTGGTGCGCATTGAAATGGCCAGAATCGGTTTTCACAAAAGTCTGCGACAGAGTTTCAAACCGCTTCGTGGTGCCGTACCAGGCGAATTTATTGGTGGAGTAGGACAGCGAGGCGCCGAAATCGCCCTCGAAGCTGCGGCGCACCAGCGAGTTCAGGCCGTCGGCCGCCACAATCAGATCGTAGTCGGTCAACTGGTCGACGGAAGTAACCAGAGTGTCGTAACGCGGGGTAACGCCGACGGACGATGCGCGTGCCTGCAATATCCCGAGCAATTCGAGCCGGCCGATCGAAGAAAATCCGACGCCGTCGATCTCGGCGCTTTGGCCGCACAGATTGAGCGTGATGTTCTTCCAGCTCTCCATCCGGGGCATGATCGCATCAACCGTGTCGGGATCGTCGGCGGCCAGGAATTCGAGCGCCTGCTCGGAGAACACCACGCCAAAGCCCCAGGTGGCGCCGGCGGGATTCTGCTCGAACAGATCGATGCGGGCGTCCGGGTGGCGCTTCTTCCAGAGATAGCTGAAATAGAGTCCGCCTGGACCTCCGCCGACGACGGCGATGCGCACGCCTTCCTCCTGATCGACAGTATACTGATGAATGGCGTCGAGATTAGTAGGTCGCAGGCGACCAGACCAGAGAAATTATATTCTCAACTCGGCCCTTGCCGCCCGACGCAGGGAACGTGCCGGGTCGAACGGCGAAATGACGCCAGCGAGACCTGATCCCTCTGCGTCGGGTTTGCGGGCATTATATTGCCCGCGTGCGCTTCAGGCCGCGGCGTTTGTCAAAAACTGATCGACCGAGGAGCGCAGCTCCGCGGCCTGGCTTGAGAGTTCCTGCGCAGCCGCAAGGACCAGATCGGCCGAGCGGTTGGTATTGTCGCTCGCCGCAGCCGTTCCCGCGATCCGCTGCGCGACGCTCGCGGTTCCGGCGGCGGCCTGGCGGATATTTTCCGAGATTTCGATTGCCGCGGTGTTCTGCTGGCTCATGGCGCGCGCGATCGCCGCCGTGAAGCTGTCGATATCCGACATCACGGAGGTGATGGCGCCGACATTGTCGACGGCCCGCTTGGTCGCCACCTGCACTTCGGCAATTTGCGAGGAAATTTCCTCGGTGGCCTTCGCGGTCTGGATCGCAAGCGCCTTGACCTCCGAAGCGACCACCGCAAAGCCGCGCCCGGCCTCGCCGGCCCGCGCCGCTTCGATGGTGGCGTTGAGCGCCAGCAGGTTGGTTTGACCGGCGATGTTGCGGATGAAGCCGACGACTTCGTCGATGTGCTGGGCGGCGCTGGCAAGCGCGCCGATCGTCTCGTTGGCTTCACTGGCCATGACGGAGGCGCGCTGCACGACGCCGGTCGCGTCGTGGAGCTGCGACGTGATGGTCTGCACGGATTCGCCGAGCTGGTCCGCCGCCGCGGCGACGGTCTGAACGTTGTTGGAGGTTTCTTCGGCGGTGGACGCCATCTGGGTCGACTGCTCTCCGGCCGCGTGCGCGATCGACGACAGCGTTTGCGCGGTTTCGGTGAGCTTGCCGGTCATGGTATCGGTATTGGCCAGAGCGGAAGTGATGGCGGAACGGAACGTCGCCACTTCGGCCTCGATGCGCTGCCGCCGGCTGACCTGCTCCGAGTTCATCTGGTCCTTGGTCGACATCAGTGCGATATTCTCGTCGGCGCGGGCCTTCAGCTTCGCCTGCATGGCGGCGAGCGATTTCAGAAGACGGCCGAGTTCGTCGCGGCGGCGAACCACGATGTGATCGGCGAAGTCGCCGGCGGCCACGCGCTCAGCGATGTGCATCGCGGCAAAGATCGGCTTGCTCATGGAATAAGCAAAGGCGAGCGCAAGCAACAGGCCGGTTACTGCGGTTGCAATCGCCAGCGTCATCATGGTCGAGCGCGCGGATGCGATCTCGGCCTCGGCTTCGGTCCGGAAGCCAAAGCCGTAGGCCGCGACCACTTCCACCAGATCATCGAATGCGGCGGCGGCCTCATCGCCCTTCTGCACAATCGCAAAGGCCACGGGCAGCTCGGTCAGACCGGCGGCCGGCGGCTTGAGAATCTTCAGCTCGGCTTCCGACCAGCCGCGGAAACTCTTCTCGGCCCGCTCCAGTGCCTCATTCACGTCTTTGCTGTCGGCACGCTCCCGCACGACTTTCAGGTCGTCCGAGATGCCCCCGATCAGCTTTCCGAGTTTGACCACCATCTCGTTCGTCGCACCCTCATTCATGCTCCGGTGCACGAGAAGACGAGCTTCATTCATCGCGGCGAGCGCCGACCGGGCATAGTTGATGCCCATCAACGGTCCGTCATAGAGCCGCACCACCAGCGCGCCCGACGAGGAGATACCCCGGATGCCGTAAAAAGCGAGCCCGCAGGCCAGGCTGATGACGATGCAGAAAATTCCAAAGAGCTTGTAACGAATCGACATCAACGTCGCTCCTGACGACCCTGAGAGGAACCTATTGAACCTTCACTATCATCTTCATCCGCGGATGGATCGCGCAGATCACCACCACTTCGCCCGGTTCCTTGAAAGTGACGTCAGTCGACGATCCGGGCGACTGAGACCCGAGGTTGAACTCATTGCCCGCGCTCGTCGACATGATGTTGTGGGGAACGCTGTCGTCGTTGAGGAACGTCAGCGTTTCGCCTTTCTTGATCGTGACTTCCTCGGACGAGAAGGCACGTCCCTTCTGCGTAATCGTCAGGTTGGCCGCGAGCGCGCCAACCGAGAGGCCCATGAACACGACAATCGTGAGAGATGGCAGTCGCATTGGAATTTCCTTAGGGTTGCAAGGATTGGTTTAGCGAGGCATCACCGGCACGGCGGTCGGACTGAGATCGCTGGTGAGCGTCTTCAGGAAGGCCACCAGGTCGGCCTTTTCCTGCGACGTGAGGCCGAGGGGCTTCATCAGGTCGGAGCGGCTTGGCCGGTTGAGGCCGCCCTGGTCGTAATGGTCGACCACCTGTTCGAGCGTCTTGAGCGACCCGTCGTGCATGTAGGGGCTGCGGTGGACGATTTCGCGCAAGCCGGGGGTCTTGAATGCATGCTGCATTTTGACAACGCCCGGGGCATACTTTCCGCGTCCGACGTCGTCGCTCGGCAGGCCAATGTCCTGGAAACCGTCATTGGTGAAATTCCAGCCCTCATGACAAGAGGAGCACTGGGCTTTCGTATTGAAGAGCGCGAAGCCGCGCTTGGCTTCCTCGGAAATGGCCTTCTCGTTTCCGTCGATCCAGTCGTCGAAGGGCGCACGCTGTGAGACCACCGTCCGCTCATAGGTTGCGATCGCCTTGGCGAGCGTCTTGGGGCTCATGGGCTCGCCGGGAAACGCCGTGGCAAACAGCGGCTTGTATTCGGGAATGGTATTGAGCCGCGCCATGAGCTGGTCGATCGGCATGTTCATTTCACCGGGGGATTGGATCGGGCCGAGCGCTTGCTCCTCGAGATTGGCAAGCCGGCCATCCCACATGAAGATCGCGCCCCATGCAGCATTGACGATGGTTGGCGAGTGCCGGCCCAGTTGCGCCATGCCGAAGCCGACGCCGACCGGCAATCCATCGGCCCAGCCGAACGCCGGACTATGACAACTCGCGCAGGACTGCGCTGAGGAGACCGAGATACGCGTGTCGAAATACAGCTTCTTGCCGAGCGACAGCTTCTCCGGTGTGTAGGGGTTTTCCTTGGGAAAGGGGATCGACGTCGGGCGCCGATACTGCGCCTTCATCGCATCGAGGCTGGCCGCGGCCTTCTGCTCGACGCCGAGATAGCGCGTCTCTCCGACGATGGCCGAGCCAAGGCTTGTGCCGGCAAAGCCGAACAGGCCGAGCGCCGCCGTTGCGACGGCGGTTCCAAGTAAAGCCGATGGACCGTTGCGGGGATTAGACATGCTGCATCCTTGAAGGCGTAAACCGGAAAGACCGGACCGACAAAGCGGGAGCAGGGCTCTCCCCGGACGGCGGCGTGTACAATAATACCGATAAGTTAACTAAAGTTTTCAATGACTTACTTACTACTTGGGCTTGTAGCCGGCCCGTAGCTTGAATGCTTCTGGTTGCAATTTGCGGCTGGGTGCGGAGTCTTTCACACCCTGATCATCCGCTTGCCGCGGTTCTCGCCGGCGAGCAATCCGATCAGCGCCTTCGGCGTGTTCTCAAGGCCATTGATGACATCTTCCTGGACTTTCAACTTGCCGGAGCCGACCCAGGATTGCAGGTCGCGCAGCGCTTCGTTGCGCCGGTCCATGTAGTCCGTCACGATGAAGCCCCGCATGGTCAGGCGCTTGACCACGATCAGGCCAGGCACGCCACGCGGTCCGGTGGCCGACGGCACGCCGTCATATTGCGAGATCGCGCCGCAGCACGCGATGCGGCCGCGGATATTCATCTGCGCCAGGCATGCCTCGAGAATTTCGCCGCCGACATTGTCGAAATAGACATCGATCCCGTTCGGCGCCGCAGCCTTGAGCGCCTTGAATACCGCGCCGTCCTTGTAGTCGACCGCGGCATCGAAGCCGAGTTCGGATGTCAGCCAGTTGCATTTGTCCTTGCCGCCGGCGATGCCGATGACGCGGCACCCCTTGATCTTCGCGATCTGACCGACGATCGAACCCACCGATCCGGCGGCGGCCGAGACCACCACGGTCTCGCCAGCCTTCGCTTTGCCGACATCGAGCAGCCCGAAATAGGCGGTGAGGCCGGCGATTCCGTAGACGCTGAGCAGATAGGTCATCGGTTCGATGCTGGGCATCTTGGTCAGATGCTTGGCTCGCACCGCGGCGTAATCCTGCCAGCCGGTATCGCCGAACACGATGTCGCCCGGAGCAAGTTCCGCTGCCTTCGATGATACGACTTCGGCGATGCCGCCGCCCGCCATCACCGTGTTGGCCTCGACGGCGGCGCGATAGGTCGCCCCGTGCATCCACGCCCGATTGGCGGCGTCGAGCGAGATATAGCGTACCCTCAGCAACGCCTCGCCGTCCGCCGGTGTCGGAATGGCGCCCTCTTTCATTTTGAAATGTTCCAGCCCAAGTTTCCCGGCCGGCTTTTCCACCAGTAGAATCTGGCGATTGATACCGTCACTCATGGCATTGCCTCCCGTGGATTGATTGTTCTTGATGCAGCCGGGCGCAAGAAACGCGCAAACGGCGCACATTGTGCAGCATTGCATATGAGGCTAGTCGCCGGGCGCGCGTTGCACAACGGAAACATTGTGGCGGCGAAGCGTGTTGCGTCGGCCCCGAAATCTGCCAAACTCGACACGGCTCTTGAACTTGCGGGGGGTAGACGATGTCGAACAGGTTTACGCAGTACATTCTGATCGCGATGGCGCTTGGTATCGTGATGGGAACGCTGGTCTTCAATTACCTTCCCGATATCCGGGCTGATATCGCTTACAGCGTAAACCTGATCGCGATGCTGTTCCTGCGGCTGATCAAGATGATCATCGCGCCGCTGGTGTTTGCGACCCTTGTGGGCGGCATCGCCCACATGGGCACCGGTTCCAAACTGGGGCGGATCTTCGCCAAGACCATGGGCTGGTTTATCACCGCCTCATTCGTCTCGCTGCTGCTCGGTCTGGTGATGGTCAATCTGTTGCAGCCGGGCGACAATTTCCCGGGCACCCTGCCGGACAAGACGCAATCGACGGGATTGCCGGTGTCGGCATTTTCGATCGAAAAATTCCTGACCCATTTGATTCCGACCTCGATCGCGGACGCGATGGCGCAGAACGAGATTCTGCAGATCGTGGTGTTCGCGGTGTTCTTTTCGGTGGCGCTCGGCGCGATGCCGGAGCGCTCCAAGCAGATCCTTTCGGTGATCGACGACCTCGGCCACATCATGCTGAAGGTGACGGGCTACGTCATGCTGTTCGCGCCGCTTGCGGTGTGGGCCGCGATCATGGCGACGGTGTCGAAGAACGGTCTCGGCGTGTTGTGGAAGTTGGTCGTCTTCATGGGCGGCTTCTATCTCTCGCTGCTGATCCTTTGGGGCATCCTTGTGATCGTCGGCTTCATCGCCATTGGGCCGAGATATAGCCATTTGCTGCGGCTGATCCGCGAGCCGCTGATGATCGCCTTCTCGACCGCGAGTTCGGAGGCCGCCTATCCCAAGACGCTCGAAGGTCTCAACCGCTTCGGCGCCTCGCCGCGGATTTCGAGCTTCGTGCTGCCGCTCGGCTATTCGTTCAACCTCGATGGCACGATGATGTACTGCACCTTCGCCAGCATCTTCATCGCCCAGACCTACAAGGTCGACATGTCGCTCGGCACCCAGCTTGCGATGCTGGCGACGCTGATGATCACCTCGAAGGGCGTCGCCGGCGTTCCCCGCGCCTCGCTCGTGGTGATCGCCTCGACGCTCAGTCAGTTCGGCATCCCCGAGGCGGGCCTGTTGATGATCATGGGTATCGACACGTTCCTCGACATGGGACGCAGCGCCACCAACGTGATCGGCAACTCGCTCGCCACTGCCGTGGTGGCGAAATGGGAAGGCGAACTCGCCCCCGAGCACGCGCTCGGCCCCGACGACGTCGTGCCGCCCGACATGATCCCCGGTGAAATTCCCGCGATGGCCGGTCACTAAAGGGAGCGTCACATGCGCCAGGCGGCGGGGAGATCGATTGCTTGCGGGCTGTTGCTGGCAGGATGCCTGCTGACGGCGGCCGGCGCCCAGACCAGCGGCGAGGGACTCAGCCCGACGCTTGCCGGCATCAAGAGCAGGCACGTCGTGCATCTCGGCTATCGCGAGAGTTCGCCGCCGTTCTCGTTCCTCGACCAGGCCAACCGGCCGATCGGCTACAGCCTGGAACTCTGCGAGGCGATCGTCGATGAGATCGGCGTCGAGGTCGACGACCCCGATCTTAGAATCGAATATGTCAAGGTCACCTCGGACGACCGCATTCCGGCCGTGGTGCAGGGCAAGATCGATCTCGAATGCGGATCGACCACCGCCAACGCCGAACGCGCCAGACAAGTGGCGTTCTCGCCGCTGATGTTCGTGGCCGGCACCAAACTGATGGTGGCAAAAGAGTCGACGATCTCGGCGCCTAAGGACCTGCAGGGCAAGACTGTGGTGGTGACCAAGGGCACCACCAACGAACAGGCCATGCATACGCTCGACAAGAAGTTTTCGCTCGGCCTCAAGATCGTCGCGGCGTCGGATCACGAGCAATCCTATCAGATGCTCGTGGACGGCAAGGCCGATGCGTTCGCGACCGACGATATCCTGTTGTATGGCCTGATCGCGCGACACAAGTCGCAGGACAAGTTTCGCGTCACCGGCGATTATTTGTCGTATGACCCCTACGGCATCATGTTCCGCAAGGGAGAGCCGCAACTGGCCGCGGTCGTGGAGCGAACCTTCCGCAAGCTCGGCACCAACCACGATTTGATCCCGCTCTACAACAAATGGTTTGTCTCCCGTCTGCCGACCGGCGAGCGATTGAACGTTGCGATCTCGCCGCAGCTTGAGGATGCCTTCAAGGCGCTCGACGACAGCGAGGGTGTAAGTAATTAGGACGCGAGGCCTCCATCCTTCGAGACGGCGCTGTTCGCGCCTCCTCAGGATAAGGGACTCCCCATCCCCTCATGGTGAGGAGGCGCTTTTGCGCCGTCTCGAACCATGAGGCCACCCCGGCGGAGACAACGCCGGGCGATCTTTCATGGCTTGATGTGGAGGGCGGCTTTCGTCGCGTTCAGCGCGTTGTTGAAGGCCGCCTTGGTTTGACCGGCGATGGTCGTGGCCTCGTAGGTGGGGCCGGCGGTAAAGCCGGTTTTCGCCCTGATCCCGATGGCGGTTTCCACGTGGTGCAGGGCGCTCGCAAAACTCGCCTTTGTCGAATCCGCGACCCTGTTCAGATCGGCGATCTGTTTTCCGACGAAGGCCGAGGCCGAAGGTGTCACGGACGAGATATCGGTCATGCGGGTGCTCCTCAAGGGAGCGACCATCGGCCGGATACGGTTAATGAGTCGTTAACGGGCTGATGTTGCACGGTAGTCTGCGAATTTGGCTTTCAGAAGAACATGAGATCCTGCGCGCGTCCGCCACGGGCGGTGGTGGCGAATTCAACCGCAGTGAAGAGGCCGCCGGCCACATAGATTCTCCCGTTGAGCGAGGCGGCAAGCTTTCGACTGGCGCCAAAAGCATCCTCGATTGTCGCGGCGATCTGAACGTTTGCCTGCGGATTGAGCTTGCGGATGGTGGCGGCAAGGGCGGATGCGTCTCCGCCCTTGTGGTGCGCGCGGGTGCAAATGATGGTGTCGAAAGACGGCGCGAGCGTGCCGGCGATCTCGTCGGCCTTCTTGTCGAGGGAAACGCCGACCACGAGAATCCATGCCTGCGCGCCATAAACTTGCCTGACGCCGGCGAGCGCTTGCCGGATGCCGTCGGGCGTGTGGCCGACGTCGATCACGGTCAGCGGATTTTCGCTGACGATTTCGAGGCGGCCGGGCCAGCGCGTGCCGCCAAGACCCGACCTTGCCGCCGCCTCAATGCGAGCGAACGCCGCCTTGGGTTGCGCTTGTTCCAGCCAGCGCAGGAACAGGGCCATCGCGATCGCGGCGTTGTTGATCTGGAAGGCGCCCAGCAGCGCCGTCTCGAGCGAACGGAACTCAATATCGCCAAGGCCGAAATCAAAGCGCTGGCCCGATGCCGCAACGGTTTCGCCGCCGATCCTGATCTCGTCGCGGACAAACAGGCTCGCGACGCGCCGGCTGCGATTATATTCAAGGATATGCGGCGCAAGACTCCGGCAATTCTCGCCGTAGATGACGGTACCGCCGGAGGCGCAGGCATCGCTCTTGTCGGAGACGATCAATGGCAGGGAATTGCCGAGCAGCTCCACATGTTCATAGTCGACCGAAGTCACGCAGGTCACGCGGCTATCGACCAGGCGAACCGGGTCGTAGCGGCCGCCGATACCCGCCTCGAACACGGCAAATTCGCAACTGCTCTCCTGAAAATAGAGGCAGGCGAGGGCGAACATGGCTTCGAAGGCGCCGAATCGTTCGCCGTTATGCCGTGATATCCCGGCAATTTCGACCGCGATCCGCGCTTCGAGCCGTTTCAAATGGCCGTCGTCGATAGGCGCGCCGTCGATCTGAAACCGCTCGTTGACGCGAAAGAGATGCGGCGAGGTGAACAAGCCGGCCCGCAGGCCGTAAGCGCGCGCGATGTTGGCGCAGAAGGCAGCGGTAGAGCCCTTGCCGTTGGAGCCGCACACCGCCACCGAATTGCGCGAGAGCCTGGCGCGGTCGATCATGAGGCGATCAAACAGCTCCGCCATTCGCGCCAGACAAACCCCATCGCCAAATTTGGGAAGGTCAAACATTCAAGAGCCCCGTGGCCGAAAAGGCGCGACGCCAGAATTTCAGGATCAGGTCTCGCAGGCCGAAATGAATGTCCTCACTGTTTGAAGCAATCTTGAAGACCGGCCTCGTTCCACCGTCGATGTCTTCAAACCCAAGCCCGAATTCGGCGCCGGCATAGGCCGGATACACCGCCTGGTCCGGATAGAAAGCCGGCTTTCTCGCTCGAAATTCCCGTGCGTCCTTCATGCAATGTCCGGCGATCAGGCATTCCCGTTTTTTGATGTTTTATCTCTTAACGATTTTTTCGGCTGCGCGCGGCAATTAACTACTGGATCGATGCGAATTTCGGCAAGTTAATTGCGCACGATGGCCGGTGCGGAGAAGGTTTGCAGCGGCGATTTGGTTCAACGAATTGCCCCGCAATTTTGCGGCCCGCCTTCGCATCCGGGCTCGTTGACTATCTCCGATATTGCGCTACGTGAGGCGCAGTTCCCCAATTGTTGCAGGGGTTTTTTGCCCTTTGGGGCAAGCAAACCCCGCCTGTTCTAACGCAAGACCAATCGGAAAAATAAAACTCATGAGCGCGTTCTATCGAGAGAAGGTTCTTTCTGTCCGGCACTGGACCGATACGCTTTTCAGCTTTACCGCCACCCGCGACACCGGCTTCCGCTTCCAGAATGGTCAATTCGCGATGATCGGCCTCGAGATCGACGGCCGTCCCTTGATGCGCGCCTATTCGATGGCAAGCGCCAATCACGAAGACGCACTCGAATTCTTCTCGATCAAGGTGTCCGACGGCCCGCTGACCTCGCGGCTGCAAAAGATCAGGGAAGGCGACACCATCCTGGTCGGACGCAAGGCGACCGGCACCTTGATTGCCGACAATCTGATCCCGGGCAATCGGCTGCTGTTACTGTCCACCGGCACCGGGCTTGCACCGTTCGCGAGCCTGATCAAGGACCCGGACGTATACGATCGGTTCGAAAGCATCGTCCTCGTGCACGGCTGCCGGCAAGTGTCCGAACTCGCCTATGGCGAAGAGCTGGTGGCGAAGCTGACGGACGACGAATTGTTCGGACCGCTACTTTCCGAAAAGCTCATCTACTATCCCACCGTCACCCGCGAGCCGTTCCGCAACCGCGGCCGCATTACCGACCTCATCACTTCAGAACAATTGTTCAACGATATCGGTCAGTCGCCGCTCGATATCGCTACCGACCGGATCATGATGTGCGGCAGCCCGGCCATGCTCGAAGAGTTGCGCCAGATGTTCGATGCCCGTGGCTTTGTCGAAGGCAGCCACAGCGAGCCCGGCCACTATGTGATCGAAAAGGCGTTCGTGGAGCGGTGAGATTCGTGTCCCGGACGCGGTGCAGCGCCTTTTGGCGCTGCGCCGCAGAGCCGGGACCCACACGGCTTTCGAAACAAAATGGGCCCCGGATCAGCGGCGCGCCACGCCGCACGTGCGGCGCGCTACGCAGCATCCGGGGCACGCTGCGCCTGTCTCTTCTAAACACCCACTGTTGATGGCGCAGCCCGGTTGTGGCTTGCTATAGAGGATACTCAAACGCCGCGCGGCTTTCGCCGACGCGTCGATACCGGGAGCGAAGTCCATACCGGGAGGGAACAAGGCTTTGTCGCTGCCTACCCAAGATGTCCCGGCGAAAACCGCCTTCGTCTTCGCGGGTGGCGGCAGCTTCGGCGCCATCCAGGTGGGCATGATGCATGCGCTCGCCGCCCATGGCGTCTCGGCCGACATGGTGGTCGGCTCAAGCGTCGGCGCCATCAACGGCGCCTACTATGCCGGCGATCCCACCTTGAAGGGCGTCTTGCAACTGGAAGCCATCTGGCGCGGATTGACGCGCCACGACGTTTTCCCGGTCACCTGGCAAACGATGCTGGGCTTCATCTGGCGCCGGGATTTCCTGATCCCGCATGACGGCATTCAAAAGCTGATCGACGACAACCTGCCCTATCGCAACCTGCAGGACGCCAAGCTTCCGGTTCACATCGTCACCACCGATATCATTTCCGGCGACAGCGTCGTCATTTCCGAGGGGTCGGCGGCCCAGGCGATCATCGCCTCCACCGCGATTCCCGGGGCCTTCGCGCCCGTCCGCTACAAGACCCGCTATCTCGCCGACGGCGCGATCTCTTCCAATACGCCGATCAAGGTCGCCGTTAAGAAAGGCGCCCGGCGCCTGATCATTTTGCCGACGGGTTACGCCTGCGCCAACACCACGCCGCCTCTCGGCGCGGTCGCCAATGCGTTGCATGCCCTGACGCTATTGATCGCGCGGCAAATGGTCAGCGAGCTGGAGGACCTTGCGGCCGACATCGAATATTACGTGGTGCCGCCGCTGTGTCCGCTGGTGGGATCGCCCTACGACTTTTCGCGCACGGCCGATCATATCGAACGTGCGATCAGAAACACCGATGCTTGGCTGGCGCACAAGGGTCTCGAGAAAGGCGGCATTCCCGGCGAGATGCGACTGCACAGTCACTGATTTTGCGGGAGGATCGCCGGTCGGGATTTGAAGGAATAAAGCGCTGGGGTGTCGGGTCTGACGGTTCGAGGAGGCGATCAGGTCAAGCTACGTTGCACTGCGAAAGATCGCAAGACGAGGCGCCGTACCCCCGCCACCTGACGGATTGATTATCCACCGGATGGTCCGTAGCCTTGCTTTCGCCAGTGCTCCGATTCCGAAGTTCGCAATTCGCGGGCGCCCCTTATGCGAGCTTCGGAATTGAAGCTGACAGGAACCTCAAATTCACGGCACCCGTGTCATATCCATGACCTCGCCCATCGATATCGTGTACAGGTCGTTCGAATGGTCGAGTAAGGCTTGCGACAACAAGAAATAACGCGGCGGAATCCGCCCCCGAGGAATCCCATGGAAACGTTGATGCTTCCGTTCTCGCCACGCTTCATCGTTCTCACGATCTGCGCCGTCGTCACAGCATTGCTTCTCGGCGTTGGGATCGTCGATCGCAAGGTGTTCGATCTGGTTCTCATTCCGCTCGTGATTTTTGGCGCGCTGACTTTGCTCGGCATCCGCGATCTCACGCAAAAGAGCCATGCGGTCTTGCGCAACTATCCGATCTCGGCGCATCTGCGTTTCCTGCTCGAAGAGATCAGACCCGAGATGCGGCAGTACTTCTTCGAGAGCGAGAAGGACGGCATGCCGTTTTCCCGCGACACCCGCGCGGTGATCTATCAGCGCGCGAAGATGGTGCTGGACAAGCGGCCGTTCGGCACCCAGGAAGACGTCTATCGCGAGGGCTATGAATGGATCCACCATTCGGTGGCGCCGAAGGTTCGCGCCGAACAGAAATTCCGCATCACCATCGGCGGCCCGGATTGCAAGAAGCCGTATTCGGCTTCCGTCTTCAATATCTCGGCCATGAGCTTTGGCGCGCTCAGTCCAAACGCGGTGCGCGCGCTGAATGCGGGCGCCAAGAAGGGCGGCTTTGCGCATGACACCGGCGAGGGCGGCGTCAGCCCCTATCATCGCGAGAATGGCGGCGACATCATCTGGGAGATCGGTTCCGGGTATTTCGGCTGCCGCAATCGCGACGGTACCTTCAATCCGGAAGAGTTTTCCCGCGTCGCCTCCGAAGATCAGATCAAGATGGTCGAACTCAAGATGAGTCAGGGCGCCAAGCCTGGCCATGGCGGCGTGCTGCCGGCAGCCAAGGTATCGCATGAAATTTCCAGGATCAGGGGCGTTTCGATGGGCGAGGACTGCATCTCGCCAGCCTTTCACCGGGCGTTTTCGACGCCGCTGGAGATGATGGACTTCATTGGCGAGATGCGCCGGTTATCGGGCGGCAAGCCGGCCGGGTTCAAGCTCTGCATCGGACATCCCTGGGAGTTCCTGGCGATCTGCAAGGCGATGCTGCAGACCGGCTTCTATCCCGACTTCATCGTGGTCGACGGCAATGAAGGCGGCACGGGCGCCGCGCCGCTCGAATTCATGGATCACATGGGCATGCCGATGCGCGAGGGCGTCAATTTCGTTCATAATGCGCTGATCGGCATCAATGCCCGCGACCGTATCCGCATCGGCGCCTCCGGAAAGATCGCCACCGCCTTCGACATGGCGCGCGCGATTGCGATCGGCGCCGACTGGTGCAATTCGGCGCGCGGCTTCATGTTCGCGCTCGGCTGCATCCAGTCGCTGAGCTGCCACACCGACCGATGTCCAACCGGCGTGACCACGCAAGATCCTTCGCGCAACCGCGCGCTGGTGGTTCCGCACAAGACCGAGCGGGTCTACAACTACCATCACGCCACCCTGCACGCCCTGGCCGAGCTTCTCGCCGCCGCGGGGCTGGAACATCCGCGGGATTTGCGGCCGATCCATTTCTCGCAGCGCACCTCCACGACCGAGGTGCAGACATTTGCGAGGCTCTATCCGTCGCTTCTTCCGGGCGAACTGATCGACGGCACCAGCGACCCGCGTTTTCGCGACGCCTGGACGATGGCGCGGGCGGAAAGTTTCGCCCCGGCGGGGTAGACCCCACCGTCGTCCCTGCGAAAGCAGGGACCCATCACCACAGGACTTAGTTGCGTTGGAAGCCGTCTCCCATGGTGCCCGAAGCACAGCCGCGGCGTATGGGTCCCTGCTTTCCGCAGGGACGACGAAGGGTTGGTCCTTGGAGCCGCTAGTGCGGGTTTTCCAGGCTGAACGTTTCCGACTGCTCGTCGTAAGCAAACAGTTCGCCGTAGCGCGCCCATGACACGATGGTCTTGAGGGTTTCGTCGGCTTGATCTTCCGCCATATAATCCTCGAGTTCATTGCGGAAACGCGCCGCAGGCGCAGAGTGCGACGGCCGCTCGTCGAGCACGCGCCGGATCAGGCCCATCACCGGCACATAATTGATGAGATGTTCGGCGAACAGCTTTTTGCGCGCATCGGTTTCGAGATTGGCGAAACGCTTGCCGGCATCCGTCAACACGAGATCGCCCTCGCTCAACTGTGCGAACCGCAGCAATTGCAGCGACTCGCCGAGGTGGAAGATATCGTCGGCTTCGAGCTGCAAATGGCCGGCGAGAACCGGCAGGTCGGCATGTCCGTCATAGGGTGGGGCCGCCAGGGTCTCGATCAGACCCGAAAGCACGTTGGACGAAACATGCCGCAGGATCATGCCGACGCCGGTGCCCTGGATGCCTTCGATGGACGGCGCCCTCGGCTCGGCGCGCTGCGTCATGCGCGCATAGATATTATCAACGAGCTGCCGGAACGTCGGGTCGAGACGATTGCGCGGATGCGTCAGGTCGATCTTGATCTCGGCGGCGACGCGGCCGGGATTGGACGAGAACACCAGAATGCGGTCACACATCAGGACCGCTTCCTCGATGTTGTGCGTCACCATTAAAATCGATTTGATCGGCAGTCGGCCTTCGACCCAAAGATCGATCAGGTCGGTGCGCAAGGTCTCGGCGGTCAGGACGTCGAGCGCGGAAAACGGCTCGTCCATCAGAAGCAGATCCGGATGCACGACCAGCGCGCGGGCAAATCCGACGCGCTGGCGCATGCCGCCTGACAGTTCCTTGGGGTAGGCGGACTCAAATCCGTCGAGACCAATCAGGTCGATCGCTGCCAGCGCCCGCTTGCGGCGCTCGGTAGTCTCGACGCCGAGGGCTTCGAGACCCATCTCGACGTTCTGCAACACCGTCAACCAGGGAAACAGCGCGAAGGATTGAAACACCATGGCGACGCCGTTTGGCGGACCCACGATCGTCTCGCCGCGGCATTTGGCGTCGCCCGAGGACGGCGCGATCAGGCCGGCGATGATGCGTAGTAGCGTCGATTTGCCCGAACCGGAGCGGCCGAGCAGGCCGACGATTTCGCCGGAGTGGATCGTGAGATCGACCTTTTCGAGGACCAGAAGTTCCTCGCCGCTGCCCTTCGGAAACGACCGGCAGACGCTTCGGATATCGAGCAGGTTGGCGTCTTTGGCAATGTCAAGCATGCGTTACCCTTAAGATCAGCCGAGGCGAAGACGTCGCTCGCCGAAGGCATAGAGCGGCCTCCAGAGCAGGCGGTTGAACAGCGTCACCAATATGCACATGACGGTGATGCCGAGCACGACCCGGTGGAAGTCGCCGGCTTCCGTCGCGCTGGCTATATAGGCGCCCAAGCCGTGCGCCGTCAGGTGGGTATCGCCCCAGCTTGCGACTTCCGCGACGATGGAGGCGTTCCACGAGCCGCCTGAGGCGGTGATCGCGCCGGTGACGTAATAGGGAAAAATGCCGGGCAGGATAACCTTGACCCACCAGCGCCAGCCCTTGAGGTGAAAGCTGCCGGCGGCTTCGCGAAGGTCGTTGGGGAACGCGCTGGCGCCCGCGATGACATTGAACAGGATGTACCACTGAGTTCCCAGGATCATCAGCGGGCTGAGCCAGACATTCGGATTCAGGCTGTAGCGTACGATGATCACCACGAATACGGGGAATGCGAGATTCGCCGGAAACGCGGCCAAAAATTGCGCGAGCGGCTGAACGCGTTCGGCCAGTTTCGGCCGCAGCCCGATCCAGACGCCGATCGGCACCCATATCAGGGTCGCCAGCGAAATCAGCACGATGACGCGTGCTAGCGTCAGCAGGCCATATCCGACCGCGGCGAGAACGTCCGACGGGCCAAGCGTCGCCGACATGTACTGATACGCCCTCCAGCCGGCGTAGCCAGTGGCGCCGATGACAAGAACGAGCCAGACGGCATCGATTAGACGAGAGGGCGGGCCGTTTCGCACCGGTATTCTCAAGCCATCAGGGATCGCGAGATGCCAATTCGAAACTTCCTTGTTGAGCGCCGCGAACGGATAGGTCAGCGCCCGCAATGCCCGCGTGCGGCGAAACAGATCGAGCATCCAGGACGAAGGCGCGGTGGCGGATGCTGTCTGCTCGAAGCGGAATTTGTCGGCCCAGGCCACTACCGGGCGAAACATCAGTTGGTCGTAAGCGATGATCACCAGGAGCATGGCCAGGATGGCATAGCCGATCGCGGGCAGGTTCTGCTTTTGAATGCCGAGCGCGACGTATGAGCCGATGCCGGGCAACGTCACCGTGGTATTGCCGACCGTGATCGCCTCCGACGCCACCACGAAGAACCAGCCGCCGGACATCGACATCATCGTGTTCCAGATCAGCCCCGGCATCGCGAAAGGCACGTCAAGCCGCCAGAAGCGCTGCCAAGCGCTGAGGTGAAAACTCTGTGAAGCTTCCTCCAGATCCTTCGGCACGTTGCGGATCGACTGGTACAGGCTGAAGGTCATGTTCCATGCCTGGCTGGTGAAGATCGCAAACACGCAAGCGAGCTCGGCGCCGAACACCTGGCCGGGGAAGAGGTTCAGGAAGAAAACCACGGTGAAAGTGAGAAAGCCGAGGATCGGCACCGATTGCAGGATGTCGAGCAGCGGGATCAGCACCATCTCGGCGCGCCGGCTCTTGGCGGCAAGGGTGGCATAGATCAGCGTGAAAATGATCGAGCAGACGATGGCGAGCAGCATCCGCATGGTCGTGCGCAGCGCGTAGACCGGCAGATTGGTCGGGTCGAGCGATACCGGAGAGGTGTCGAGCGCGGACAAGGGAAGGGTGGTCTGTTCGCCGCCATAGACGATCAGCACCATCGCGCCGATGACCAGAATTAGCGCAACCGCGTCCCAGACATTCGGCCGCAGCGCCTGTCCCAGTCTCGGCGTCAGAATATCGTCAAGCGTCATGCATGCCGCCTTGTGTCGAACCCTAAAGAGCGACGTTCCTTGGAAGATCGAGACCCGTCCCGGTGCCCTCTATTGATAGGAGTGGATTGTGATCGGTTTATAGTCGGGAGAGAACCTGAAAGCGCAGTTGATTTGCGGAAGTAAGCGAAAGTCAGGACTTCATTTCGAAGGCCGCGGCTGGATCAGTACTGGGCATGCACCCGGAAACCGAACACGGAGACGGGGCCACGGTCGCGATTGTAGGCCGGATTGACGATGAGCTGATAGTCCAGTGACATTCGCGCATAAAGCACCGGAAAACTGTAGTAGGTCTCGAGGATCCTTTCGGTGCCGGGATTGGGCAATTGTCCGTCGCCGACCAGAATTCCGAGGCCCCCGGCATTGAGGAACGCCTGGTGCACGTTGCTGATGCCGTTGACGACACCGGCAATGCCGAAGGCGTCGTCGTCGCGTCCCCATTGCTTTCCGGAGATCGAAAGGCCCGCGGCGACGGTGCGGTCGATATCGGTGAATTCGTACGGCTCAATATCGCCGTTCGCCCACCCGGCGCGGGCGAAGAATCCGACATTGGGCATCAGTTGCTGCTCGAGGTTCATGCTGATGCCGCCCCGGCTCTGATATTGGCGTACCGCCGAGATCAGGGCGGGACCTCCGGTCATCGCGGCGAGCTGGATCGCGTCCTCGAAGGTCCCCATCCGGCCGCGCGTCAAAAATCCGGTGACCGCCACCTTGCCGGGCTGATCCCAAATGGAATAGCGCCGTTCGATTTCGCCGACCGACTGGAATTGTCCGAAATGCGAATCGAGGGTGGTCGTGTTCGGGGCCGTCGAAACGTCGAACACGCCGGCGCGGAGGGTCCATGGACCCGTGTACCATTCCGCGGCGGCGCCGACCGTATAGCCCCAGGCATCCGCCGCGTAATCGAACGTGCCGGTATCGACCAGCGACCAGTTCATGAAATCGCCGCGCGGATCGTGGGCGTATTTGTTGGTATCGAAGATGTCGGGCAGGGCGATCTTGCCGACCGTGATCACCAGCCGGTCCGAGGTCTGCGTTCCTGAAAACTGGTTGAGGCCGGCATCGACCTTTTGGGTGTCGCCGCCAAGGTCGATGGTCTGCCGCACGAAGGCGCGTTGCAGGCGGGTGTAGGGATTATCGGCGCCGACCTTGTAGGCCTCGCCGCTGGCGAAGCCCGCAACGCCGACCGTCCCGGCGAGGCCAAAGCCCTGATCGACTTCCGGGTTGATCCAGGCCTCGGCGCCCGTCCAGAGCCGGACACCCGCATACAAGGTCATATCGGCGGTCTCTCGGGCTTGGTTCGGTATCAGGCTGTTCGGACCGCTAAAGGGAGCCCGAAATGGCGCGGCGTATTGGTCGAGATAGGTGACCTGGCCATGGAACGCGAAGCGGTCGGTCTCGATCCCCGATGATGGCCCCTTGAGCACGAAGTCCGAACCCTCCGCGGTATCGCCAATCCGGTAGTTCAGCCCGACGCGGAAGCTCTGCATGGCAAGGTCGGAATCGAACGCTTGCGCGCCGGCGCTGAACTCAACGCTATGGTGGCCAAATCCGGTCCAGAGATATTCGGCTTTCGCGGACCAGCTTGCGGTGACCGGGATCTCAACGCCGGCGCCCGCCGCCCATCCCACGCGCCAGGGCTGCGAGGTGTCTACCGTCCCCGGCGTTGCCGATCCGACCATGGGAACGCCAGTCACTTGCCGGCGCGTGACCTGATCGAAGGTCCAGGCGAGGCCTCCCGTTCCATAGAGCATGAAACGGTCGAACACATAGCCGGCGCGGGCACGGACGGTTCCGGAATAAATCACCGCCTCGCCATAGGTCACCTGGCCGGTGAAGGGCGAGGAGATGGTCTGGCTGCCGCGCACCGAGAAGGGAACCGCTACGTCCGAATTGGGGAAAGACGCATCGGCTTCCCAACCGAGCAACAGGTGCGACTGGAAGACGCGATTATATCCGCCTTGCACGCCGGCGAGGTAACTGCCCGTTCCGCCCATGAAATCGAAATTGAAGGGAAGGGCGAATGAACCGTTCAAACCGGGGGTGGCGGCCCAGTTCGAAGAGCCGGTGGTGACGCCGACATGGACGCCCATGTACCAACCGTTCCAGTCATAGCCGTTCGCGGCCGGGGCCTTGGTGACATAGGTGGCCGGTGCTTTGACCGGAAGATTCGCAGACACGTCGCCGGCGACCGCGGCGGTACACGTTGCCAGCACCATGGCGGTGCAGCCCCCGAATTTGCAAATCCCCTGCATCACGCGCCCTATTAACGCACATCGGATGGTAGTTCAAAAAGCCCCGAAGTTTAGTCCCCGGCCCCGTTTATCCAAGCCTTGTTCAAGTGTGAGAGCCGTTGGAAGAAAGTCATTCCAGGATTGGCCCGACACTCCGCTTGCGGCCTCTGCGAGCTTGTTGTGTCGGGCCGACGGCCTGTTTAATTGAGGCGTTCAGGGTGAAATTCCCACTCGTCTTACCGGCGCTTGTGGTGGCGGCCCGGAGCCGGCCATGCTCCGCACCGTCCGAGCCGGCTTGTTCCAGATAAGACGGTTTGAAGACTGTCGTGTGAAATCCGGTGCTTCGATGCTTGCCCCCTCGGAGGCGTCTTCTTCGACCTCCCAGCGGCACTCCAGGCGGCCTTCGCCGACCAGGACCCAGTGACATGCCAGCCTCGGCGGCCGAGACCGGCGCCGGCCCGCGGGGCGGCGAAGACCCCGCAGATTGTCATTGGCATGCACAGCTTCAGGCCCATGCGGCATCGCGTGCCCCATGCCGAGACTCCCAAACTTCGGACTTGCGTGTCTTTTGAACATCGCTCGCCTCCATTTCCGCGTTTGGCGCGGCAGGCCGGTGAGCGAGACGGTCAGCTAGGCGCGACCACCAAACCTCACGCGGCAAATGCCGGCGCGATAGTTTTTGATGTCTTGCGGCAGCGCCATTCCGGCCAACGTCGGTCCGGCGTTACCATAGGGAGTACTGCCCATATGTCTTTGCGTCTGTGCTCTTCGTCAGTTGGTTTGCCGGCGGCGAACGGAATATTCGCGCGCAGTAGTCGGCAAATAGGCGCCGGCTACACCCGAGTCAAGGATTTTTTGTATCCTCCCCGGGGGATCATTGCTATCCTCCAGGGAGGATAGGAGCCCGAAATGGAAGACCACCCGCATTCCGCGATTGCCCGGCGCCTGAAGCGCGCCGGCGGCCATCTCGAAACCATCATCGAAATGATCGAGCAGGACCGCCCCTGCGCTCAAATCGCCCAGCAGCTTCAGGCCGTGGAGAGCGCGATCGAGAGCGCTAAAAAAGCCATGATCCACGATCACATCAGCCACAGCCTGGAGCGATCCTTCAAGGCATCCGGTTCCAAAGGGCAGGCGGCGCTGCGGGACTTCAGGCTGATCGCGAAGTATCTGTAAGCAGCGAAGGCGTGCCATGCCGTATGTGAGTTGTCCGTCGGCCGTCGTCGATACGCCGGTCGGCGTCGTATGGGGGCTGCTCTCGGAACCGACCGGATGGGGAAGCGTTTTCGACCTGCGTGTCCTCAGCGTCGATCCGCCTGGTCCGGCGGTCGCCGGACAGGAGGTCCGCGGAGAAACCGGCCTCAAACCCCTTCATTTGGAACTCACGTTTCGGATGACGGAGATCGATCCGGAACATCATCGTCTCCGGATGGACGTCCATCTGCCGTTCGGCCTCGCGGTTTGCGAGGATCTTCGGTGCACGCCGCTCGATGCCACCCATTGTCAGGTCGACTATCGTTGCGATTTCGGGTTTCCGCGGGGATGGCGCGGCACCTTATTGAGATTGCTGCTGAAGCCAAATCTCGGTTCCGGTCCAGAGGAGTCGCTCTTTCGCCTCAAGCGCGCCGCCGAACGAGGCTATGCCGGTTGATTGTAATAGCCGCGGATTGGAGGAGACGGTCGGCGGGCTATCGGGTCTCAGGTGCCCGATGAAAGGCGCTGGACTTCGACGGTCACGTGCGACAAATCAGCGAATCTTGCGAGCCTCTGCCGGTAGTGCGCCGGCTCGCGCATCCCGGATGTCGCCACCGAGACGATGGCGCCGAGATGCCCGGGCCCAAGCCGCCATAGATGCAGGTCGGTGACCTGATCGCCCTCGCTTTCGATCGCGCTGCGGACCTTCTCGGCCATGCGCGGATCCGGGTTACGATCGAGCAGGATCGCCCCGGTATCGCGCAGCAACCCGACCGACCAGTTGGCGATGACGAGCGCGCCGATGAGACCTGCGAGCGGGTCCATCCAGAGCCAGCCGAATGTGCGCGCCAGCACCAAGCCGGCAATGACCAGCACCGAAACGGCGGCGTCCGCCATTACGTGAATGACGGCGGCCCGCATATTGTTGTCGCGGTGGTGCGCGCCTTCGCCATGTTCGTGCTCCTCGAATTCCAGCTCGCGCATCGCGCGCTGGCCCGACCGCGTCAGGCGGATTTGGGCGAGGAAGGCGTGCGGTTCCGGAATTTCGTCGCGGGATTCCAGATATCCATTCCGGGCCTGGAAGGAAAAATGCTGCCGGCCGCCATCCGGCCTGATGGTTTCGATCGAGAGATCGGGGGCGGCCGGCAAGATGCCGCGATCCGCGGTGATGCGAAAACGCGGCGGCACGTTGTCCTCGAAAACTTCAATTTCCAGCGTGCAGCCGGCTATTTCGATTCGCCGGGGCTCGTCGCCATGGTCAAGACCATGCGAGTGTCCTTGAGCATGACCATGGCCATGATCGTGATGATGCCCGCCCGACAACAGCCAGGCACTGGCGACGTTGACGGCGAGACCGAGCACCGCGATCGGGATCGCCTCGTTGAAGCTGATGGGGACCGGATCGAGGAAGCGCGTAACTGCTTCATAGCCGATCAGGAGCGCGATCATCGCCAGAACGATGGCGCTGGAATACCCCGCGAGGTCGCCGAACTTGCCGGTTCCGAAGGTGAAGCGGCGATCGGTCGCATATTTGCGGGCATAGGTGTAAGCGAGCGCGGCGAGCAGCAGCGCGCCGGCATGTGTCGACATGTGCAAGCCGTCGGCTATCAGGGCGAGCGAGCCGAACAGGGCGCCGCCGACGATCTCGGCGATCATCATGATGGTACAGAGGATGATCACCGCCCAGGTCCGGCGTTCCGCCTTGTCGTGATCCTTGCCCAGGAACACGTGATCATGCGCTTGAATCTGAAAGGCTGAGCCGGTGTCGGTCATCTTCGCCTCACTTCAGATAGGTATGGACGACGTCGATCAACTGGTCCGCGGCATCGGCGTTGAGCGCGCCGGGATTCTTCTCAGGGTCAACGAGATGGGTGCGGATATGATCCTCGACCACTTCGGCCATCAGGCCAGCGACGCTGCCGCGAATGCCGGCGATCATATGCATGATGCGCTCGCATTCGGCTTCATCGGTCAGGGCGCGCTCGATCGCCTCGACCTGGCCGCGGATGCGGCCGACGCGAGCGAGCAGCTTCTTTTTCTCTTTGATCGTATGCGCCATATTGACTCATTATAGGATACCCCCCTATGCTATGTCAATCAGCGCCGGAGTAGAACCTTCCCCATGCAGCCGTCCGATCCTATGATCGTCCATCCAGGGTTGCCGAACCCGATCAAGCGGGCTGACGAATGCTGACCTTGCGGAAACAAATGCGATCCTGGACGGCGGGCGTTGTTATGGCGGCGTATGTGCTTGCCGTTCTCTTGCCCTCGCTCGCCTTCTCGTTCGACCGTGACGTGTCCATTGTCCATTCGCTGACCGAAGCTCATGGCGGATTGCTGATACCGCACTATCACCACGACGATGCCGACCACAAAAGTACGGACCAGCATTTCCCCGGTGGGGCCCATCACTGCTGCGGGGCTCTGGCACTCCCCGGACTGCTTCCTCCAGCCGAAATTGCGTTCGCCGACCAGGTTTGCACGTCCCTGATCTCATCGGTGCCGCGGGATCATCACGCAGGTTGCGGCCCCGCACGGCTCGATCGCCCTCCAAGACTTTCGTCACTGTTCTGAATTTTCACGCCACGGCCGCGCGCGGCCGTGCGCTTCGTTTGGATTCGGCAAGCGTGGTCTTGTTATGCCCAGATATCAGCGGCGGGGGATCTCTCCGTGGGAGAGGGCGCTCGCTCTTCCCTTCCGAAAGGTTTTGCTGGCAAATCTCCTGATGCGGCCGCGTGCCACCGAATGGGCGGGCGTGCTGACCGTCATCCTTGCCGCGCTGGTCTCGCCGCAAACGGCCGGCGCGCACGGGATCGCCGGCAACAGGTTTTTTCCGGGAACGCTCACATTCGACGACCCGGCCGTCGCCGACGAAGCCATCTTTCCGAACTTTTCTCACCTCGATCATCCCGGCGGCGGCGGCAACGTTACCGACAACCGCATCGATTATGCCTTTACGCGGCTCCTCACCCCAACCGTCGGGATTGTCGTGGACAATAGCTGGATCGCCCGGAACTGGGGCGTGGCCCAACGCTTCGGCTTCGATACCACCGATGTCGGGCTCAAATGGGAGGTCTATCGGGACAATCCGCACGAGACCTTGGTCGCTGCGAGTCTCCTCTGGGGCATTGGAAACACCGGCGCGCAGGGCGTCGATGCAAGGGCGCCCAACACGATCAAGCCGGGATTATTTTTCGGCAAAGGCTTTGGCGATTCGCCCGACAGCCTGCGGTGGCTGCGGCCATTCGCTGTCACGGGCGCGGTTATCCTCGAACATCCAAGCGGCAGCATCTCGAACAATCTTGGTTTCAATCCGGTAAGTGGCCAGCTCGGCCCGATGCTGACCCGCAGCGTCGACATCCTGCATTGGGGATTTGCGGTCGAATTCTCGACGCTCTATCTGACCAGCCGCTTCACCGGCGGTCCGCCCAAAGAAGAGCCGCTCAATCAGCTTGTGCCTTTGATCGAGTTCGCGGTGGACAGTGCGTCGGGAAGAAAGTCGATAGCCACCATGAACCCCGGGGTTTCCTACGTGGCGGTCACCTGGCAGTTGGCCATCGAAGCCATTGTTCCGCTCAACAATGCTTCGGGGCATGGGGTGGGCGGGAGAACGCAATTGCTGCTTTTCCTCGACGATCTGGCTCCTTCCTTGTTTGGCAAGCCTTTGTTGAGTCGGTGATGGCAGCAACGATATGCGAGCCGTCGCCCTTGGAATGCGTCTCACGCGCCGCCTGGAGTGCAGTTTCGCGATGGAGGATGGACTCATGAGGTCGTTCGATTCGATACCGGCTCTGTTGGTTGCCGCTCTCGTGGCGGCTCCAGGGCAGGCCTTCGCCGGAGAACGACCGGACGACGATCGTCGCGGCGCCGTCCTTGAGATCGGCGCCGCCAGCGAATGGGGCGTTCAGGACGGGAAGACCAGCATTGGCCCGAGCGTCGCAATCGAGGTGACGCCGATCGAGCATTGGCTGGAGATCGAGGCCGGCATCACGCCCCTGGTCGGCAAGGGCAAAACGGAATGGGAAGCGGACCTCGTGTTCAAGAAACCGTTTCAACTTTCGAAGAATGTCGAGTTCATGGTCGGCCTCGGTCCGCAATGGTCTTCCACCAATGCTTTCGGCACCGTGGCGGTGCTTGATTTCATGATTTGGACCACGCCGCAATTCGGCTGGTTTGTCGAGCCGAGTTACAGCTACGCCTTCACCCGTGGCCACGACCAAAATCTCGGGATCAATGTTGGGCTCTTGTTCGCGCTGCCGTCGCCGCCGTGAGTAGTCTAGGCGCGGCACAGACAAGGTCGACCCGCCCGGGGGGACGACCGGGCGGGTCGAGTGCGACACGGGGTGGATGAGGCGCCCGTGCCGGACGCAGGATCCACAATCAGTTGCGAGCAAAGCGCACCGCGAATGGCAGGCGGCGCGGCCTCGCCCGGCCGTATCAGTAGTTGCAGGTGCGAACGCTGCCGACGTAATTGCCGAAGGCGTCGAACTGACGAACCCAGCCGCAGCGGCGATAGCCATAGTCGTTGTAGCCGTTGTCGTAATAGCCATTGTTGGCGGCGATCGCGCTGCCGACAACCGCGGCGCCGACGATGCCGGCGCCGATGCCCCAGCCCAGACCAAATGGCTTGGCTTGCGCCTGCGTGGTGGTGGTTGCAATGCTGCCCGTGACGGCGAGCGCGGCAAGGGCGAGAGCGGCAATTTTCGTCTTGATCGACATGAGAAACTCCATCCTGTTTGGGGCGGGTCCGTTGTGGTCCGCGATACCCGTTGGACGGAGCGTCTTCGAGTCCGGTTCGAAGCGGGTTGATTAAATCCCGGTAAGGCTAATTTTTCAGGTATTTCGACCGTTAAGGGCCATCAAATATTCGGGCCCTGCGACAGCGTTTGCGGGTCGAATTTGCCGACATCGGCGAGCAGCTCGCAAAAAGCGCGCGCGCCGGCATCGATCAGGCGCTCGCCCTTCTCGGCGGAGGCCTGCGTCGCATCGCCCGCAGCACCGCTCGGGTTGAGGTCCTGCGCCTGCCAGGCGTACGGCGCCGGGCGTTGCGTGGAGAGCCAGCGATAATCCTTTGCCATCGCTATCCCTGATGACCGAAAAGCGGCGATCGCCTCGCGGCGGACGTGTCCGCCAAATCGCGCCAGCATGATCGACGTTTCGGCCGCGCCGCCATGAATGCCGTGGTTTGCCTCGTCGGCGGAGAATATTTTCTCACGCGCACTTAATCGCGACCAGCCGGTGGTGACGACGAGCAGCCGATGTTGCGCGCGCAGATCCTGCGCGACCAGGCTCATCGCCGCGCTGTTGCCGCCATGGCTCGTGACCATGACCAGCTTCTTGTGGCCGGCGCGCGCGACGCTTTCGCCGAGCGCCATCCAGCTTTTCAGCGCGATCTCGGCCGGTAGCGTGAGCGTACCGGGAAAGTCGATGTGCTCGGTCGAAATCCCGACCGGCTGAAGCGGGAGGAACGTCACCGGGGCGTCGTCGGGCAGAAGTTCACGCACCCGTGCCAGATAGGCCTGTGCAATCATGATGTCGGTGCCCAAGGGCAAATGCGGGCCATGCTGCTCGGTGGCCGCCAGCGGCAGGACCGCAATCCATCGCTCGCGGCCGGCGCCGCCAAGATCGGGCCAGTGGATGTCGGTCCAGTCGCGGGGAGGGACGATAGATGTCATCGAGCGAAATTTTTCACTAGTGTGGTGGTTCAGAAGTTCTCTTCGGTGGTGCGGCAAAAGCGTCAAGAGAACTTCTGAACCAAAATCACACTAGAATCAAAGGTTTCTAGTGTCCCTTCGAATCCGAAGTTCGCTAAAGCGGGTGCTGCAAGGGAGTGCGAACTTCGGATTCGGGACACTAGTGTGGATTTGCAAGATCGTTTGTATTGGTTACGAGGGTGCATCGGCACCTATTACCTCCCATCATGGGCCATAACGACCTGCGGAGTCCAACATGAACCCGGCTCTTTTGCCGCGAGCGTTAACGGTCCTTCTGGCAGCCATTGTCATGGCCATATCGCCCGCTCGGGCCGAGAGCGCCCTCGACAAGGTCTCGTTCGGGACCAATTGGGTCGCCGAGGCCGAACATGGCGGCTTTTTCCAGGCCGTGGCCGATGGCACCTATGCGAGATATGGCCTCGATGTCAGGATCGTGCCGGGCGGCCCGAATGACAATAACCGCATGCTCCTGATCGCCGGAAAGCTCGATTTCTTCATGGCCGCGAACACGCTGATGTCGTTCGATGCCGTCGCCAATAACGTGCCGGTGGTCACGATCGCCGCCATCTTCCAGAAGGACCCGCAGGTTCTGCTGACGCATCCGGAGACGAAGGTCGCCAAGATCGAGGACCTCAAGCCGCTGACGCTGTTGGTCTCGAAGGAGGGCATGACAAGCTATTTTCAATGGCTGAAATCCGAATACGGCTTCAGCGAGGACAAGGTCAGACCCTATACGTTCAACCCGCAGCCGTTCCTCGCCAACAAGCAAAGCGCGATGCAGGGTTACGTTTCCTCGGAGCCATATGCGATCGAGAAGAGTGCGGGCTTCAAGCCGGGGATCGTCCTGTTGGCCGATTACGGCTTCAACGGCTACTCGACCTTGATCGAGACGCGCCGCGATCTGATCGACAGGAAGCCGGACCTGGTTCAGCGCTTCGTCAATGCCTCGATCATCGGCTGGTACCATTATCTCTATGGCGACAACGCCGCCGCCAACGCGATGATCAAGAAACTCAATCCGGAGATGACCGACGAGTTGATCGCCTACTCGATCGCACGGATGAGGGAATATGGCATCGTCGATTCCGGCGACGCGCTGCGCGAGGGCATCGGCGCCATGACCGATGCGCGGATGGCGAGCTTCTTCGACAAGATGGTGCGCGCGCACGTCATCCGCTCCGACATCGACTATCGCAAATCCTATACGCTTCGCTTTATCAACAAGGGTGTCGGCCTGGACCTCCGGCCGAAGAATTAGGACTGCAACATGGCCGGGCCCGCAGCCCTGACGGAAACGGAATCCGATCCGGCGGGCCTTGCCGTCAGCCTGCGCGCCGTCAGCAAGGTTTACGACAACGGCGTGGTCGCGCTCGGACCGCTCGATCTGGCGGTGCGCAAGGGCGAGTTCGTCTCGCTGCTTGGGCCATCCGGCTGTGGCAAGTCGACCGCGTTGCGCCTGATCGCCGGCCTCAACGTAGAGACCTCCGGCACCGTGCGCGTCTCCCGCTCCGCCATCGAGATGAGCGGGCGCCATCCGGTCGGTTTCGTGTTTCAGGAGCCGACGCTGATGCCGTGGGCCAGCGTGCGGGACAATGTCCGGCTGCCGCTCAGACTGGCGCATGTGTCCACCGGCGAAGCGAACGGGCGCATCGACGCGGCGTTGGCGCAAATGGGGCTTGCCGAATTCGCCGGTGCTTACCCGCGCGAATTATCCGGCGGCATGAAGATGCGGGTCTCGCTGGCGCGTGCGCTCGTCACCGATCCGGACATCCTGTTGATGGATGAACCGTTCGCCGCGCTCGATGAGATCACCCGCTTTCGGCTGAACAACGATCTGCTCGCGCTGTGGCGCAATTTGCGCAAGACCGTCATCTTCGTCACACATTCGGTTTTCGAGTCGGTGTATCTGTCGCAGCGGGTGGTCGTGATGACGCCCCGGCCCGGACGCATCAGCGCCGAAATCGGCATCGTGACCAGCGAACCGCGGGGCGAGGAGTTCCGCACATCGGCCGAATATGCCGCCTACTGCCGCAAGGTTTCGAATGCGCTAATGCCCTCTGCTCCCGAGCGGCCCGGATCATGAGCTTGCTCGACACTTCGCCCTTGGCCGCCGACCGCACGACGCCCGATAGCCAAACCTTGCGCCTGTTTCGCCTCGTGCTGCCCGTCGCGGTGCTTGCGATCGGAATCCTGGCATGGGAGTTCGTGGTGCAGGTCGACAACATTCCGCCCTACGTCTTGCCCGCGCCATCTGCCGTTTTCCTCACGCTCGTCCAGGACTGGGGCGTGCTGTGGCAATCGCTCCTGACCACGCTTCTGACCACGCTCGAAGGTTTCGCTGCGGCTGCGATCGGCGGCGTCGCGCTGGCGATCTTGTTCAATCAATCGAAATGGCTGGAATATTCGCTGTTTCCGTATGCCGTGATCCTGCAGGTCACGCCGGTCATCGCGATCGCGCCCTTGCTCCTGATCTATCTTTCGCAGCAGACCGCCGTCATCGTCTGCGCGTGGATCGTCGGATTCTTTCCGGTACTCTCCAACACCACGCTTGGTCTCAATTCCGTCGATCGCAATCTCGCCGGCCTGTTCCGCCTTTATGGCGCCTCCAGGCTTCAGACCCTTCGCTTGCTTAAATTGCCGGCCGCGCTGCCCTTCATCCTCGGCGGGTTGCGGATTGCGGGCGGCCTGTCGTTGATCGGCGCGGTTGTGGCCGAAATTGCGGCAGGATCGGCCGGCGCGGGGTCGGGTCTTGCCTATCGGATCGCCGAGTCCGGCTATCGTCTCAACATTCCCCGAATGTTCGCCGCCTTGCTGTTGCTCTCTGCCGCCGGAATTGTCATTTATGGGCTGCTGGCGCTAACCTCGCATTTGGTGCTGCGGCGCTGGCACGAGAGCGCGCTTGGAAAGGAAAACTAGATGGTGGGCGGAAATATTTCATCGGAAAAAATCGACCTCTTGGTTTACGGGCCGAACAAACCGATCGTCGACAAGGGCTTTTCCGACCAGTTCGTGCTCCACCCCTTTGAAACCCGGAACGACCTCGACCGGGTGACCCCGGCCGTGGCTTCGAAAATTCGCGGCGCCGCCGTCACCTACTCCACGGTTCGCTGCGACGGCGCCGTGATGGCGATGTTCCCGAAGCTCGAAATCGTGGCGTCGTTCGGCGTCGGTTACGACCACGTCGACGCTGCTTACGCGCGCGAACATAACATTGTCGTGACCAACACGCCGGACGTGCTGACCGAAGAGGTCGCCGATGTCGCCATGGGGCTTTTGATCGCGACCTTGCGCGAATTCGTCAAGGCCGACCGTTACCTGCGTTCGGGTCTTTGGACCACGCAGCAATATCCCTTGAGCGTCGGCTCGCTGAGGGACCGCAAGGTCGGAATCGTCGGCATGGGCCGGATCGGCCAGGCGATCGGGCGCAGGCTGGACGCCTCCCGCGTTCCCGTGGTCTATCATTCGCGAAATCCGGCCGCCGGCGTGAGCTACAAGCACTATCCCGACCTGATCGAGATGGCGAAGGCGGTCGATACGCTGGTGGCGATCGTGCCCGGCGGGCCGTCGACGGCGAAGATGATCAATGCCGATGTCATGAAGGCGCTCGGCCCGCGCGGCGTCATCATCAATGTGGCGCGCGGCTCGGTCGTCGATGAAGAGGCTTTGATCGCGGCGCTCAAGTCGGGGACCATCCTGGCCGCGGGCCTTGACGTGTTCGCCAAGGAACCGGCGGTGCCCGATGAATTACGCGCGATGCAGAACGTGGTGTTGTTGCCGCACATCGGCTCGGGATCGGTGGTAACCCGCAATGCCATGGACCAGCTCGTGGTCGACAATCTGAAAGCCTGGTTCGCCGGCAAAGGGCCGCTGACGCCGATCGCGGAAACCCCGGTGAAGGGCCGCTGATGCGAGGGCGCCTCGGCATCGCGGCTGCGGCGCTGTCGGCGTTGCTGGTCTGCGTGCCGCAGGCGCGCGCGCAGGACGCCCAATCCCTGAAAAAGGAAATGGTCGGGCAATGGGAGCTCTCGACCACCGAACGCAGCAAAACCTGCGTCGTTACGCTCAAGGGCGATTCGACGCCGCAAGGCCTCAAGCTTGAGCTGGAGCCGGGTTGCTCCAAGACACTGCCCTTCACCAAGGATATCACCGCCTGGAACATCAAGGGGCTCGATATCGTCCGGTTGCAGGACGCCACCGGCCAGCCGGTGATCGACTTCACCGAAGTCGAGAGCGGAATCTTCGAGGGCTTGAGACAGGGCGAGGGCATCTACATCCTGCAGAACCTCGCTGCCGCGCGCTCGCTCGCCAAATCGATGGACCAGATGATCGGCGACTGGGCGATGGTGCGCGGCAATGGCCGTCCCGTCTGCGGCCTGACCCTGACCAACACCGAAGCCACCGCCGACAATTTCCAGGTATTTCTCAAACCGCGTTGCGATCCCGCGGTCGAAGCCTTCAAGCCGACGATGTGGCGGCTGGAGCGGGGCGAAATGCTCCTGATGTCGGCCAATGGCGAGGTCTGGCATTTCCAGGCCGACGACAACGCGCAGTGGCGGCTGGTGCCGGACAGCGCCGATCCGCTGATCATGCTGCGGCAGTGAACGGCTGACCAGGCGCGGCTAGCAAGGGTTGCGCAGTCATCAGTCGACAATTGACGGGACGGCGCGGGCAGCTACATTTCGCAACCGGAATAATTGGGGACGGCGAGCCCGACAACGGCTCGCGATGAGGTGGGCATGAAAACCGCTTGGAAAGCAGCGCTGAACCTATTCCTTCCGGCGGTGCTGATCGTTAGCGGCGTCGCGCATGCCCAGGACGCGACGGAGTCCGACTGGCCGACCCGGCAGTGGCAGACCTCGACGGCGGAAGCGCAGGGCATGGATTCGGCGGCGCTCGCCAGGCTGATCGAATTTGGAACGAGCCGCAGCTTCGACAGCCTATTGATCGCGCGACACGGGAAAATCGTTCTCGACGCCTATTACGCGCCCTACACCGCCGACATGCCCCATGCCGTCAATTCCGTCACCAAGGCGGTGATCGGAACTTTGACCGCGATTGCCTATAAGGAGGGTTTGCTGGATAGCCTGAACCATCCGGCGCTGAAGTTTTTTGGCGAGCGAAACCTCGCCGGCGTCGACGACAAGAAGCGAGCCGTAACGGTTCAGAACCTCCTGGACATGACCTCCGGATTCGACTGGAAGGAACCATTGGACGGGCGGCCGGACGCGGCGATCGAAATGGGACGCAGCCCGGATTGGATCAAATTCGTTCTCGATCGACCGATGTCGAACGCGCCGGGGGATGTCTTCAACTACAACAGCGGCAATCCGCATCTGCTTTCCGCCATCCTTACCAAGCTGACGGGGATGAACGCCTCCGACTACGCGAAGGCGAAGCTTTTCGGCCCGCTCGGGATCAGCGTGTCAAATTGGCGGCGCGATCCGCAAGGTATTGCGATCGGAGGGTTCGGTCTGGCGTTGCTGCCGCGTGACATGGCGAAGATCGGCTATCTGTATTTGCGTGACGGCGAGTGGGACGGCAACGCGCTTCTTCCGCCGTTCTGGGTCGACCGGACAACCCACGCCACCATCGACATGCACGCATCCTTTGAACCGGAACTGCGCTATTCCAATTTGTTCTGGGCGCTCCCCGACCGGCGCGTCTACATGGCGGTCGGACTTCATGGCCAACTCATCATGGTTTTTCCGGAGCTCGATATCGTCGCGGTAACGACGGCCAGGGACAATTTACCCCTGGGGAAGCTCGCCGGGTATATTTCGGGCGCGGTCAAATCCGCAACGGCGTTACCGCCGAACCCCGCCGGCGCAACTCTGCTGGCGGATGCCATCCAGAGCGTCTCGACCGAAAAGCCGACGCCGGTGGGCGCGACCCCCGAGATCGCGGCCGCTGTTTCGGGAAAGAAGTATAAATTTCCCGCCAATGCGCTGAACGTGAAATCGCTTTCGCTGAGCTTGACGGATGCAGAGCCGCATTTCGAGCTGGAGGTGCTTGCCCCGTCGCTCAAGCTCAGCGGGCCGATCGGACTTGACGGGTTCTATCGCAAGGGCGAGCCAACCGCCTATGGCGTGGTCGCGGCCAAGGGGTCGTGGCTCGACAGCCGCACATTTTTATTCGACCTTCTGGCGCCAGGGGCCGACGTGCAGCGAAAATGGACGTTGTCGTTTGACGGCGAGAGGCTCTATCTCCGCGGCAAGGACCGCGACGGCCGCGACGTTTCGATCGGCGGCGCGCGTGGCGGCTAATAAATGCGCCGCTATTATCTCAGCTTCATCTCCGCAAGATCTTGCAACCCGCCCCATTTACCGTTTGCGTATATGTTGCAACGTAGAACATAGGGGTGGACGCCATGCGTGAGATCACTGTACGGGAGGCAAATCAGAATTTTTCGCAAGTGATTGCCGCTGCCGAACGGGGCGAAACCATCGTCGTCACCAAAAATGGCAACCCTGTTGCCAAAATCAGCCCGCTGTCGAAAGACCGCACCGGCGATCCCGAGTGGCGTGCCGGTTTCGCCGCGCTCAAGAAGAGCCTGCGGTCGAAGCGCGGGGCGGGTTACCGTGCCGGGAACATCGCAGAGGACGACAAATACGGTAACGACGCATGACCCGCGTCGCGATTGAC
>DATGGY010000237.1:0-4868 GCA_035308285.1 Bradyrhizobium sp.
TACAATGACGGCCTGATCACCCATGGCGAGAAGTACAACAAGGTGGTCGACGCCTGGTCGAAGGCGACCGAAGAAATCGCCAAGGAGATGATGAAGGAAATCTCCTCGACCAAGAAGAACGCCAAGGGCGTCGAGGCCGACATCAACTCGATCTACATGATGGCCCATTCGGGTGCCCGCGGCTCGCCGGCGCAGATGCGTCAACTCGCGGGCATGCGCGGGCTGATGGCCAAGCCTTCGGGCGAGATCATCGAGACGCCGATCATTTCCAACTTCAAGGAAGGCCTGTCGGTGCTCGAATACTTCAACTCGACCCACGGCGCCCGCAAGGGCCTGGCGGATACCGCGTTGAAGACCGCGAACTCGGGCTACCTGACGCGTCGTCTGGTCGACGTGGCGCAGGACTGCATCATCACGCAGGACGATTGCGGCACCAAGCTCGGCATCAAGATGCGCGCGATCATCGATGCCGGCACGGTGGTGGCTTCGCTCGGCTCCCGCATTCTCGGCCGCACCGCGGGCGAGGATCTGCGCGATCCCGCGACCAACAAGATCATCGTCAAGCGCGGCACCCTGATGGAAGAGAGCCACGTGGAAGCCATCCAGCAGGCCGGCATCCAGGAGGTGAAGATTCGCTCGGCGCTGACCTGCGAACTCGTCAACGGCATCTGCGGCAAATGCTATGGCCGCGACCTTGCCCGCGGCACGCCGGTCAACCACGGCGAAGCGGTCGGCGTTATCGCCGCCCAGTCGATCGGCGAGCCCGGTACGCAGCTCACGATGCGCACGTTCCACATCGGCGGCGCGGCGCAGATCAACGAGCAATCCTTCGTCGAGTCGAATTTCGACGGCAAGGTGACGATCAAGAACAAGGCGATCGCCAAGAACAGCGAAGGTCATCTGATCGCGATGGTCCGCAACATGGTCGTTGCGATCTCGGATGCTGACGGTACGGAGCGTGCGACCCACCGTATTCAATACGGCGCGCGCATGCATATCGACGACGGCGACATGGTCAAACGCGGTCAGCGCATCGCCGAGTGGGATCCGTACACGCGCCCGGTGCTGACCGAAGTCGAAGGCACCATCGCCTTCGAGGACCTGGTCGAAGGGCAGTCGATTTCGGAGACGCTCGACGAATCCACCGGTATCGCCAAGCGTGTCGTCATCGACTGGCGCTCGTCGCGGGGCGGGGCCGATCTTCGCCCGGCGATCATCGTCAAGGCCAAGGACGGCAAGATCCTCAAGCTCGCGCGTGGCGGTGAGGCCCGCTACATGCTCTCGGTCGACGCCATTCTGTCGGTCGACGTCGGCGCCAAGGTCAAGCCCGGCGACATCCTGGCGCGTATTTCGACCGAAAGCGCCAAGACCCGCGACATCACCGGCGGTCTGCCGCGGGTTGCCGAACTGTTCGAGGCTCGCAAGCCAAAGGACGCGGCGATCATCGCGGAAATCGCCGGCACCATCCGCTTCGGCCGCGACTACAAGAACAAGCGCCGTATCTCGATCGAGCCGATGGACAAGAACGAGGAGCCGCGCGAGTACCTGATCCCGAAGGGCAAGCACATCCACCTGCAGGACGGCGACATCGTCGAAAAGGGCGATTTCATCGTCGAGGGCAATCCGGCGCCGCACGACATTCTGGCGATCAAGGGCATCGAGGAACTCGCTGCCTATCTGGTCAACGAAATCCAGGAGGTCTACCGGCTGCAAGGCGTGCTGATCAACGACAAGCACATCGAAGTGATTGTCCGTCAGATGCTGCAGAAGGTGGAGATCACCGACCAGGGCGATACCGACATGATCTCGGGCGAGCAGATCGACAAGATCGAGTTCGATCAGCTCAACGCCAAGGCCAAGGAAGAGGGCAAGAAGCCCGCCACCGGGACGCCGGTTCTGCTCGGCATCACCAAGGCGAGCTTGCAAACGCGCTCGTTCTTCTCGGCGGCTTCGTTCCAGGAGACCACCCGCGTGCTCACCGAGGCCGCCGTCAACGGCAAGGTGGACCCGCTGGAAGGCCTCAAGGAAAACGTCATTGTCGGCCGCCTGATTCCGGCCGGTACCGGCGCCTCGATGGCCAAGATTCGCGAAGTCGCCGTCAAACGCGACAAGCTGATCCTCGACGAGCGCGAAAAACAGGCCGCGATCGTGCCTGCCGCTCCGGAAGTCGAGCCGCTCGCGTTGCCGCCCGCGGAATAAAGTCGGGCGAATTCAGGATGTTACGAAAAGGCCGGCGGAAGCCGGCCTTTTTGCTATTTTTTGTCTATTCTGCTTCACTAAACCACAATTCGTTCATCTTCCCTTCAGGGAAAAAAGCGCTTCATCCAAAACGACTTACGCTCGCCCCCTTCCGCAACGGCTGGTCGGCGGGGGCCGGAAACAAGCGGAAATATATGTTGGATTTGGCAATTGTGGGCGGCGGGCCTGGCGGCCTGATGAGTGCTTGGTACCTCAAGAGGAAACTGGGCGAGTTGTGCCGGGTCACCATTTTCGAGGCCACCGACCGGATCGGCGGCAAGGTTTTGACGCGCAAATTCGACTCCGCGCCTGCCATGTACGAAGCCGGCGTCGCCGAGATCTATGACTACTCGATGACCGGGCCCGATCCGCTGCGCGAGCTGATCCAGCATTTCGGCCTGCAGACGATTCCGATGGATGCCGAGCAGGTCCAGCTCGACGGCGAACTCTTAAACGATGTGCCGGGCATGCGCCGCAAATACGGCGCGAAGACCGCGGACGCCATCGAGGCGTTCCGCAAGCGCTGCACCGAGATGGTGTCGCCGGCCGAATATTACGAAGGCATCGGCGCGCACGACAACGAGCATCCCTGGGCCTACCTCACAGCCGAAGAATTGCTCGACCGGGAGGTCGACGACGTAGCCGCCAAGCGCTTCTTCAAGGTGATGGCGCGTTCCGATATCGCGACCGAGGGCCACAACACCAACGGGCTGAATGCGCTGAAGAACTTTGTGATGGACGTCGACGGCTATATCGGCCTGTACTCGATCCAGAACGGCAACGAGCAACTGATCGAGTGCCTGCAGTCCGAGGTCGACGCCGATATTCAGCTCAATCACCGGGTCCTCAAGGTCGGCAAGACCTCGAATGGCCGTTATCAGCTCAACATGATGAATGGCAAGGGACCGGAAACACGCGATTTCGATCTCGTCCTGATGTGTCTGCCGCACTCCTGGCTCGCCACCATGGCCTGGGATGGCGAAGAGCTGCGCAGGTCGATGGTCAAGCACATCGCCTATTTCGACCGGCCCGCGCATTATTTGCGGGTATCGGTGCTGTTCGATTCGCCGTTCTGGGGTGAAAAGATTCCCGGCTCGTGGTTCATGTCGGAGGCCTTTGGCGGCTGCTGCGTCTACAACGAAGGCTCCCGTCACGACGTCGGCAAGCATGGCGTGCTGAACTGGCTGATCGCGGGCTCCGATGCGCTCGCCTTCGCCAACCTTGCTGACCAGGAGCTGATCGATGCCGCGCTGAAATCCTTGCCGGCTTCGTTCGGCGACGCGCGCGCCCATTTTCTGGAAGGAAAGATCCACCGCTGGCTTTCATCGGTAAATGCGCTTCCCGGCGGCTTGCCGGCGCGCGACGTGATGACCAACCACCGGCCGGATCCGAAGCAGCATCCTGGTCTTGTCGTGGTGGGCGACTACCTGTTCGACTCCACGCTGAACGGATTGCTCGACTCCTCCGATGCCGCCACCGATATCGTCGTCACCGAAATGATGCGGCTGCGCCGGTCGCGCGGGGAGGGCGGCAAGCCCGCGCCCGACAACATCGACCGCACCTATTTCGAGAACTACCGCGGGCTCGGGCCTTATCGCGAGGTCTGGGGCCATTTCACCGATCCCGCTTACCTGGCCGATCTGATCAGGATCGTCTGGGGCCGGGCGAAAGGTTACAAGCTTCTGGTGGCCGGATCGGCCAGCGGCGAGTTGGTTGGAGCGTTGCGCGGGCGCGGGATCGACGCATGGGGCATCGAGAACAACCGCGCCATCCATGCCAGGACGCCGAACGAGCTGAAAAAGTTCAACAAGCTCGGATCGATCGTCGATTTGCCGTTCAAGGACGACGAGTTCGATTTCGTGTTCGAGACCAGCCTTTGCCACGTCGCCGAAAAGCGCGTCGTCAGAGCCGTTCGCGAGCTCAACCGCGTCGTCAAGACCGGCCTGGTATTCGGCTCGGTGACGTCGGACATGTCTCCGCAGTTGATCGACCGCTATGACCTTCTGCGTGGCGTCAGGAAGCTCGGCACCTGGTGGGAATGGTCGGAGCTGTTCTTCGGCAACGGCTTCGATCTGTCGATGAATCGCCGCGATTGCACGGACGAGCTCTGGGCGGCGACGCTTGCCGCCAATAAGGGCCCCGGCGAGTGGTACGCCGACTCCGAAAGTCTCCGCTATTCCTTTTTTGACAAGGTCGAAGCCGAAGATTGAGCGGCACTGCCGCCGCGAGTGCCACGGTACTCGTGCCATTTATTTTGCTGAATGCGCGCCAATCGCATAGGATCAACATGGTGGCGCGTTCGGCCGCCTCTTATGATTTTGCGGTCAAGCCGGCCGTGCAGCATCGGTTGGTTTCATGGCGTCCAAGCCTTTATTACCGAATGATCGGATCGCCGCTCCCGCGGACGATGCCGAAGCCTTGGAGGCCCAGAAGAAGCTGCTGGCGAACGCCGAAATCCCCGGTCGAATTGCCGGCGAAAAGATTCCGCCGTCAGCCGATGACGGCGAAGAGGATGATGTCGGGTTAGAGCCTGAAGACGACGAGGATGATGAGGATCTCGTTGTCTATACCGCGAAGGAAGCCGCGGGCGCGCTGGCGACGATCTATGCGTTCGTCAAACCCTTCCTGAA
>DATGGY010000238.1:0-2517 GCA_035308285.1 Bradyrhizobium sp.
GTTGGGTTGCACGCTGGGGTTTATAATCAGCGGCAAATGACGGGCGTGTGTCGGTTTAACGAACCGTTGAGAGACGGATGGGGACGGTGTGAAAAAGTCGGCAATTGCGCAGTGCGATATGATTTTGGCCTTGGTTTCAAGGGTCTGCTAAGCCAGTCGGGTAGCTTCGCCACTGGATCAGACCCTGGGCATGTTCATCATCATATCGTTCGGATTGCTGTGTCTGCTCAGCCTTGCGCTTGGCTGGATCGACCTCCGCTACGGGATCATTCCGGATTGGCTGAACCTCGCGATCGCCGGTCTCGGCCTGTCAAAGGTCGCGATGATCGATGGTCCCTCGGCAGGTTTGGAAGCTGTCTTGGAGGGCGCGGCCATCGGAGCCATCTTCTGGCTCCTGAGACGGCTTTATTTCCGTTTCAGGAAAGTTCAGGGGCTTGGCCTGGGCGACGTCAAATTCTTGGGTGCGGCCGGAATTTGGGTCGGCGTCGGCGGGCTTCCCGTGCTTCTCTTGGTAGCCACGCTGAGCGCGCTGGCCTGCGCGGGCGTCATGCGGTTGGCGGGACGGTCATTGACCAGCCAAACATCGCTGTCGTTCGGACCGTTTCTCGCAATCGGTCTCTTGTTTGCTTTAGGCTTTCAGCAAAACTGGTTCTGCTGCCTGGCGATCAATTGACGGCATTTACCTATCCCGCCGCCCGCGTGGCGTCAGCGACTGCAGGTTTGCATTGTCGGGCAATGCCGGCGCAATTTCAATGCGGACGTCGGTTGGGGGCGGCGAGCCAAGGCCCGGCTGCGGCAACGCGAGGGTGACGACCCGCTCATCCTTTTCGAACGCCGTCTCGCGGCCCTGAACCGAGCGCAGCTTCCAGCCCTGAAAATTCTCGCCAACCTTCAGCCGGATCACCGCCTTGGCCGATTGATCGAGAAATATCCCGAACCCTTCCTCATCGCCCACGATGGTGCCGACCAAAGAGAGCTGCGGCCGCTCCGGCTCCTTTGGCTTGGGCAGGGCGGCAACCCTTGGCGCCAAAACGGGTGCGACGGCGGGAGCCGGCGGCCGCCGCGACGGCGAGAAGATCGGGCGTTCGCGCGTGGCGGAGAATTGGGCGAGCGGCATGGCCCAGAGCGGATTGGCGCTCAGCGCCCGCTCGGCTGCAGGTGCAGCCGGCGCAGGCGGCACGACGACCTGCACGACGGCAGCGGCAGGCTCAGTCCAACCCGATGCCGCCGCCAACCCCGCACGGGCGTTGTCGGCCTGATCGTCGGGCACAAAGTTGGAAATCGCGGACATCGAGGCCGAACCACCCCCATACACCGAGAGAGCCAATACCGTTAAGCCGATCGCACAGTTACGCATCATTTTGCACCCTGCCACTGCCCGGACACCGCCAGGAGTATTCGCAATTTCCCCTCGCCCGACGACGTGGTCGGGGCCTGAACGTCAAGCTGGTCGATGAACAGGAACGGCATTCCAGCCTCGAGATCATAAATGAGCGGCTGCAACGAAGGCTGGTCGAGTTCGCAGCTCGCGACCATGCTGACAAATCCGGCCTTGGCATGCGTGCCCTGCACATCGAGCTGCGACGACAGGACATTGCCGCCGAGTTTGGTCACGGCGCCGGCGACGCGCTGAAGCAGGGCTGCACCCGCAACCGTGACGGTTGCTCCTTCGAGAAACGCGGAGCCCGCAGGCATCGCGGCGCCGGCAGACTTGCCGGGCGTCGGCACCTTGTGTCCCTCAAGCTGCTCCAGCATGGCCGCCGACGCGTCAACCGCCGCTTGCTGGCCGAGAATGTCGATCACGGAGTTCGCAACCGTCGCCAGCAGCACGAGAACGAGGCCCACGTAAACCGTCCCCGCCACGATCGGCGAGGTCGTCAGCAATTTTCTCAAAGCGGCGAGGTTCATGTGCCGGATCCGAAAGACGGCGTGATATGCGCTTCAATGTGGAAACGCTCACCCGGCTCGTTCTGCGCGCGCGTGGTCGGCGCAAAGAAGGTGGCGCGGGCAAATTGCGGCGACCGCTCGATCAGTCGAATCAACGACGGCGCATCCTGCGTCATGCCGATAACCTGAACCTTGTCGCCTTCGATCCGCAGCTCCGTCACATAAGTGCCGTCGGGCAGCGCCTGCGAGAGCGCTTCCAGCACCACGACGCTCGACGGGCTTGTCTGCTTGCGCTTGGCAAGCAGACTGAGCGCCGAACCGCCGGCGTTCGGGTTGAGACGCAACGATGCACGGCGTTCCGAAATCCGGCGCGTCAATTCCTGCTGTTCGGAGTCAAGGTTGCTGCCGACGTAGGCCGCAGCGATCAAGGAGGCCGCAGCCGCCACGCCTGCGGACAGCAATGCAATGCGCAAAATGCGCGGTACATCCATGGCGCGGCCGCCTGCACCGTGCAGCGGCCGTTCGAAAACCCTGATCTTCCACGCCGCGCCGCCGGCCGTCGGCGGCACGGCGAACGCGGCAATCGATGCCGCCCCCATGTTGGTGGCAAACTTAACAAGCGGCTGGGTT
>DATGGY010000239.1:0-29513 GCA_035308285.1 Bradyrhizobium sp.
GCATATATTGTCCGCCGCCGCTGACCCGCAGCATGGCATCGTAGTCGACTTCGCTTGTGGTTCCGATCGCGCGCGCCAGTTCCTGGCGCTGCGGCCACTCGACCTCAACGGGGGCGACCGCAAGAAAGAGCGGGCCGGGAAAGTCCCCCTTGGTCCCGATGCCGGCCTGGGCGACGGCCTCTTCCGCGGCGATTTCGCCGAGCCGTTCGGAGAGATCAGTGGACGAGAACGGTTCGATCGGGATGAAATCGATGGTGCCGGCCATCGTCGTCTTCAATCCATCGGTGGGAAAGCGGGTGATGGTGCGGATACCCGATTCGCCCGCGGTGAGCTTCTTCCAGTTGTCGGCCTTGCCGGCTCCGAGCGAAGTCACGACACCCATGCCGGTCACGACGACGATCGGCCTTCCGAACTTATCGCGCGTAGCTGTCATGTTTTCCCCGTCGGTTGCCCGTTCACTTGACCGCTTCGATCAAGGCCATGCCTTCGCCGCGCCAATGACCTGTCCCAAGGACCACAATTTGGGACGGTGGGGCGGACATTTCAACCTCCAACCCCGTGGGATCGTTGGGCGGAAACAGTGCGCCGCGCGACAGCGAGAGCGCCGCCAGCGCCACCCCCAAGGGAAATTGCGTCTCCATGGTATGTCCGAACATCGTTCCGGTAGCCCGCACCGCGAAATCCGGATGCTTCTTGAGGAAAGCTCGCTCCTCGGAGGTGGCAGGTTCAGCACCCGTTGCGCCGGTAATGATCGCGCCCTTATCGTCAAGCTTGCCGAGCTTCGACCACAACTTTTCAAGCGTTGAGGTAACTTCGCCCGGGTGCTTGCGGCGAGCCATATCGGCTACGACGTTGGTCAGGCGGGCGAATGGTTTGGCTCCGCGCGCCTCCGCATGTGCCCTGGCCTCGATGACAAGAAACGCTCCGCCTGATCCGAGCGCAAAGCCGTTTCTGTCGCCGCGCGCCCAAACCGGAACGAATTTATCCTTGAGATTGAAGTCGCCGAATTCGTAGAGAACAAGCAAATCCTTGCGCTCGCCGTTTTGCGAACCGCCGATCAAGGCGATGTCGCTTTGGCCGGCGGCAATGCGGGCCAACGCGATCCTTGCGGCGTCGACGCCGGCGGCTTCCTCCCCCATGAAGGTGCGCGACGACCCGGTCACGCCATGAACGATGGCAATGTTGCCGGCCAGGAGGTTCGAGAGCTGGGCCAGAAACAGCGTCGGACGCAGATCGCTCATCAGCCGCTCGTTGAGAAAGCCGGGGGCCGAATTACCCTTCGCCTCCATTTGCAAGATGTTGGAGTCGACGGCGAGATCGCGTTCGCCGCCGCCGGCGGCAACTACCATGTCCATCCGCGCCAGGATTTCCTTGTTGCCCTTGACGCCCGCCGACTCCAGCGCGAGCCCGGCGGCGTAGGTGCCGATCCGCTGCCAGGCCTCCATCTGGCGCTGATCGCCCTTTTTTGGGATCTGGGCGTCCAGATTCACCGGCGACCAGGGGTGCACGATGCAGGGCGCGAAGCTCTTCTCATCGACATTGATCCGGCGCTGAGCGAGCGCCTCCCAGTGGGCATCCAGGCCCTCGCCAAGCGAGGTCGCAAGACCGATGCCGGTGATCCACACTTCCGTCGATCCCGCATCCCGAGATTTTGTCTCAGTCATGGACGATGGCCTTTTCCGGGAATCCGATGCGCTTGGCCATGGCTTCCATGTGTCCGCGCAACTCTGCATTCGGGAAGGGGACGTAAGGAAACGTGATCGTCGCGCTGCACCTCAGGTCGCCGTCGACCTTGACCTTTGCCGAAGTGATAGCAAAACCAGAGCCTTCGTGGACGATGCTCGCATCGACCTTCAGCAATTCCCCGGGGCTGACGAAACCTCGCATCTTGGCTTCCCTGACTGCACCCAGAAACGGCATGCGCTCGAATTTCGTCAGCGCGATCAGCAGCCAGCCCGAAGTCTGTGCCATCGCCTCGATCAGCAACACGCCCGGCATAATCGGGTAGCCGGGAAAGTGGCCCTCGAAGACGGTGTTTTCCTTCGGAACTTGAGCCTCGGCTGTAATGGTACGGCCGCCGACATCAAGGTCGGTGATGCGGTCGATCAGGTGGAAATACTGGAGGTCCATGGCGGGCGGCTACGCGCCCTTTGCCGCGACCAATTCGTCGATGCGAGCGCTGAGGTTTTTCAGAACGAAATACTGCTCGGTGGTCGCCTTGCCGTCGTTGACTTCCTGAGTCCATTTTTCCAGCGGCAGCTTGATTCCGAACGCCTTGTCGATCGCAAACGCGATGTCGAGGAAATCGAGGCTATCGATCCCCAGATCGTCGATCGCGTGGCTTTCCGGCGTGATTGTGTCGCGCGGTATGTCGCAGGTTTCAGCGATAATCGTTGCCACCTGATCGAATGTAGAAGACATCGCTAAACCTTTGATATATTGAAGATAAATCTCGGAGCCATGGGGGAGGCGACCGCTGCGCCCCGGAATGCCTTATCCGCCACCCGGAGTCGAGTGCCCGTATATCGGAGCGCCGGCCTTAGTTCAATGGAGCTGGGAGATACCGTTAGCGGTTGATTTGGGCGCAAAAAAAGCGCGGGCAGGCCCAAAATCGTTAGGGCTGCGCGGGTGTGATCTGGACGCAGTCGTGGCGCCCCATCAGGACGCAGTCCTGGGTTCTTCGCAAATGGGCGATGCTCATGGCGAGCCATATGCCGATCGCCAGCAGCGCCACGGTGAACGCGAAAGCCGCTACATTCGCCAGCATGCGATGCCGAAAATCGTCCGGCTCATCCCGGCTACGCTCGTAGCGGGATAAATCGCTTGCTACCTCGAGTTTATTGATGGCCCCGTTCGGATTTCTGCGCTGACCCAGCGCGGGGGTCCCCATGCGCGGCCGGAACTGGAGCACACGGTGCTCGTCTTCTGAAGGGGCCGAAATGATAGGCCGCTGGGTTTTCACGGATGCCCGCTCCGGGAATTGCCTGACTTTTTTAGCACGTTCGTTTTGCATCGCCCAGAAAATGTTGAGGCGGCACGCGTGCTATCCGTCCAAGGTCTCATGGAACTTGCCGTAGTTGATTCGAAGCCTGCCATCTTCGGTGGCGTCGAGAATGTCGGCATAACGTTGGCCGAAACGAATGTCGGTATGATCGTAGGACCTTCGGGCATGGATCGTTTGCGCCGCAACAACGTCATATCCGGTCACTACAACCACAAGTGAAACGTTGATCGCGGCATAGTCCTCCGCATCGAGGCCAAAGAGCGGACTGTGCTCGTCAAGGACATGATAGAGGGTCCAGCTCAACGCCAGCGCGGGGTGCTCGCTTCGCAGCAGCGCCAACTCATAGAATCTCCGCAACGACTGGCCCTCCTTGCTCACGACGTTGCGAAGCAGCCAAAGCTTGGCGTTGGCATTGCCGATGATGTTGTGACGCTCGTTAGCGAAGCGAATCATCAGAGTCGGCTTGCCGTCATAGGTTGAAACGACGGGATGGTCGGCAAACAACAACCGGGCATGCGGCCGCGCGAACCGGGCAAAGACGAGCCCGGTCATCAGCGACATCGAAAAGATCCCCGTGAACAGCTCCACCGTCGCGATGAAGTGGCCGTAATGAGTCTGGGGATGCATGTCGCCGTAACCGGCGGTCGAAAGCGTTTCGATGCTGAAATAAAGATAGTCGATATAGGCGTTTCCGGGGACGTTCGAGACCGGTTGATCTCCAATCCGGTAGAGCGCGGCAAAAACCGCGTTGAAGGCTATGAATACCAGCGCCGCCCCCGCGATAAAGGACGGCCAAGAGGCCGTCATACAGCGATGGCTGATGTCCGCCCAGAAGTTGAGACGAAGACCTTCCGCAACAATTTCACGATCCCCAAATCGGACGACACGCGCCTTCGACATCCGCTCCTTCAGGCTCTTGAACATGTTTTTCGATTCTCTTGATGCGTTAGCGCACGTTCCCGCCGAAGTATGGACAGCTCGGCAAGAATGTTCATGCGCTCATTATGAATGGGCCTGACCCGTCGCAAAACCGGCCCCACTGCAGCCGATCGCGCGGCCGGCAGCCAATTTGATCGTCGGCGACATCATGCCATAATCGAGAGGATTGCGGAGGCATTTTCCCAATCCGACACAGGGATTTCAAGCCATGGCGAACGTGCGCGAACCGATCCTGCAGCCTACTCCAATTCTCTCGCTCCGCCCGACCCAGATGACCGTCGGAATGCGGGAGGTGAAGGAGAAACGCAAGCGCTGGCGTGAACATAAATCGAAGAAGAAGCAGGCCGAGATTCTGGGAACGCACATGATCCCGGTGGTTCATGGGCCGGACGAGCGTTTCTATGTCATCGATCATCACCACTTGGCCCGCGCCCTTCACGATGAGGGCGTGAAGGATGTTCTCGTGAGCGTCGTGGCTGACCTCACCATGGTCGATCGCGATGCATTCTGGGTGGTACTCGATGATCGCAAATGGGTCTATCCCTACGACGCAAAGGGCGAACGCCGGCGCTACCGCGAGATTCCAAAGACGGTCGTCGACCTCAAGGACGATCCGTTCCGCAGCCTGGCCGGCGAATTGCGCAGGGTCGGAGGCTTTGCGAAGGATACGACCCCGTTCAGCGAATTCCTGTGGGCGGACTTCCTGCGCCGCAGATTGTCCCGCAAGAGCGTTGAAAACGATTTCGAAAAGGCCCTTGAGAAGGCGCTGGCTCTGGCGAAGGACAAGGGCGCGATTTACTTGCCCGGCTGGTGCGGACCCGCAGGCGACTAGCGATGCATTGCATTTGTCGCTTTATTTCGGCAGACGACCCATCAGGTATAACTCATCGTTTGGGCGCATTGCCGTGACATTGGCCAGCCGGTTCGACAACGCGAAAAACGCCGAGATCGCGGCGATATCCCAGATGTCGTCGTCGCTGAAACCGTGGCCGGCGATCGCAGCCAAATCCGCATCCGAAATCAGATGCGCCCTCCTGCTCACCTTCATGGCGAAGTCGAGCATGGCGCGTTGGCGCGGCGTGATATCCGCCTTGCGGTAGTTGACGGCGATCTGGTCGGCGATTTGCGGATTCTTTGCCCGAATTCTCAGGATCGCGCCATGCGCGATCACGCAATACTGGCACTGATTGGCCGCGGAAGTTGCAACCACGATCATCTCGCGCTCGGCCTTGCTCAGTCCGCTGTCCTTTTCCATCAGCGCGTCGTGATAGGCGAAGAATGCCCGGAACTCGTCCGGCCGGTAGGCCAGGGTCAGGAAGACATTCGGGATGAAGCCGGATTTTTCCTGGACCGCAAGCAGGCGGATGCGGATGTCCTCGGGCAATGTGTCGATGCGAGGAACCGGGAAACGACTTGCGGTCGGCTGGGTCATGGCGACATCCGGCTCATTCATGCGATGCGGCTGCCGCGAGCATAGTCGAGGCCGGCGTTTGCGCAAAGCACAGCCCGACGAACGCTAACCGGATTGACGCGGGTATTCAGCGCAGCGGCTTTTTCAGCAGCGAAAAGCGGTCGGGATCGAGCCCCATCGAGGGTTGCAGCATCGGCGCCTCCGCGACGCTGCGAACGGCGGAACGCTCGCTGGAGCCAGGATCGCCAGACACGTCGCGATTGGAGGTGGCTCCGCGCCAGCGCTCCAATACCGCGCTGACGAAATGCATGTCATGACCGGCGCTGGCCGACGGTACCGTCGAAATTGCCGCTTCGCTTCGCGGCAGTTGATGGGTCGGCACTTCCTTGAAGCGCAGGCGGGTCGGCAGCGCCACCCCTTCGCCGAAGGCCAGCACCTCGCGGGTTCCAAGCGAGGGAACGAAAGAGAGCAGGTTTGCCGCCGCATCGGAGACCGCCGAGCGCAACAGCGCCTGGTCGCGCTCGTTGGCAAGGCGCATGGTGAACAGCGTGTTGCATTGGGAGATGATGGTGGCGTCGAGCTCGGCCGGACGCTGGGTGACGAGGCCGAGATATACGCCGTATTTGCGGCCTTCCTTGGCGATCCGCGACACCGCTTTGCGCGTCGGTCCGAAGCCGATGTTGCGGTCGGCGGAGGCGTAGCGATGGGCCTCCTCGCAGACGAACAACAGCGGTGAAACACCGTCGCTCCAAAGTCCGAAATCGAAGGCCATGCGGCACAGCACCGATACCACGGAATCGATGACCTCGGCGGGAAAGCCGGCGAGCTGCATGACAGTCATTGGCCTGCCGTTGGAGGGCAGCCGGAACAAATGGCTGATGACCTCCGCCATGGTGTCGCCGCCGACATTGGCGTTGTCGAACATGAAGGCGTAACGCGGATCATTGCGCACGGTCTCGATGCGCGAGATCAGCTTGTGATAGACGATGCGCGAGGAGCGGTTCTCGAGCTTGCCCATGCGCTCGTCGATCAGCGAAATCAGGTCGACCAGACGGTAGGGCACCGGGGTATCGATTGTATAGCCAACCGCCTTGGCATCCATGCGCTTGAGGCCAACCCGATCGGCGTTCTGGTATTGCGTATAGATCGCTTTTGCGGCCGGAATGACTTCGGCGAGAATATCCAGTTCCTCAGGCACGCCGGGCCGGCCGGCGAACAGGACGTCGACGATCTCTTCGAAATTGAACAGCCAGAACGGAAGTTTCAGGTTGCGCGGATTGAGGACAAGGGCGCGATCGCCGAAGCAGCGGCCATATTCGTTGTGAACATCGAGCAGGAATATCCGCAAATTCGGCCGCGACTTGAGAATCTCGTTCAACAGCAGCGACACGCCGGTTGATTTGCCGACACCGGTCGACCCGAGCACCGCGAAATGCTTCGACAGCATTTCCTCGATATCGACGTAAGCAATGACGGAGGGATCCTGCTGCAGCGTGCCAATATTGATCTGGTCCGATCCGCTTGGCGCATAGACCGTACGAAGTTCCTGATTGTTGATCAGGTCGACGGCATCGCCGATGGTGGGATAATGGGTGACGCCGCGCTGGAATTTCTGACGTTCCGCGCTGCCAAGGATTTCGCCGAGCAGGTCGACCGAGGCGGTGGCGATGTAACTATCGGACGTCGGCAGATTCTCGCACGACACTTCGGTGATCATGGCGACGATGGTGGAATTCGTGCAACGGATACTGACGAAGCGGCCGACGGTCGCCCGGATATCGGAGTTGCCCATTTGGCTCGTCGCCATGAGCCCGACCCGGGCTAGCGAGCCGCGTACTGAAATCACGCGTCCGAACGATGTCACGATGGTTGAACCCGGCTGTCATGAATTGTGCTTCGATGGGTCACTATGCAGTCAGTGATTGCACAAACGGTTAAACCGACTTCGGCAAAACGGTCCTGTTTGAGCTGGTGTTCGTCATGATCGGTCGTCGTGACCTGCCCTGAGGATTGATTTCTCCGCGGAAATTCGTTGGCTCGCGGGCGGGCGCGGGTGGGAGGAGCGTGCCGTTTAAGGTTTTGTTTACCAACCCCCGAGGTGGTCGTTCGCCCCGGCGTTTCGGCGCTCAAGCGCGCGAATTGGCCGTGGATCGTCGCGTCCGCCTCTCTTGACGCAGCGCCCCGGCATCCCTGCTCATTTAACGAGGGGGGCTTGCATTTGCCGACGGCCTCGGGGGCTGGCATCGGCCGACGCGGGGCTGTAACTCTAATGCCAACAAGAAACAGGGCGGGGTGGAACGCGATGTACCGCGGCGAAATTTGAGCGAGCTCGTGCGGCCGTCGCTGCTCGCACCCTTCCGTACCAGGAATTATCGTTTCCAATGGCCGGCCGACTTGCTCACCTCGTGGGCATTCGAAATGGAGACGCTCATCCTCGGCTGGTACGTCCTGGCCGAAACCGGATCGGTCCTGCTGCTGACTTTGCTTGCCTCCCTCAACTACACGGGCACTCTGATCGCGCCGATGTTTGGCGTGGCGGGTGACCGTATCGGTCACCGCGATCTGCTCGCCATGATGCGTACGGCCTACGCGGCGCTGGCCGCAACGCTGATGACGCTGGCGCTGACGGGCCTCTTGAGCCCTCTCTATGTCCTGATCATCGTCGCCGTGATGGGCCTTGTTCGGCCCTCCGATCTCGGCGTGCGCGGGGCTCTGGTTGCGACCATCATGCCGCGGGGGCAACTGATCGGGGCAATCAGCGTTTCCAGAACCACGATGGACACCGCGCGGATCGCGGGCGCACTGAGCGGTGCCGGGCTGCTGGCCACGCTAGGCATCGCGCCGGCCTATGTCGCAATCGCCACTCTCTACGCCATCAGTGCAACGCTTACGCTCTGCATCGTTGCGCCGGCAACGCCGCATCCGGCCGACGAAGGCGCAACTGGCACGCCGCGGCGCTCTCCGATGCGGGACCTGCGGGAAGGCGTGGCCTATGTCTGGACCACGCCCGCCATGCGCGCCGCGATCTGGATCGCGTTCCTTGCCAACCTGACGGCGTACCCATTTTCCAGTGGGCTATTGCCCTATATCGCGCGCGAGATTTACGGCACGGATCAGACTGGTCTTGGATATTTGTCGGCGAGTTACGCGGTCGGCTCCCTTATCGGTTCAATCGCCTTGAGTGTGATCGGAGGCATCCGCGTGGCGCGGTTGATGATCGGCGCCACCGTCGTCTGGTACGCGATGCTTCTGGTGTTTGCGCATCAGCAAACCATGCCCGCCGCGATCGCCTGCCTGTTGCTGGTCGGCTTCTCGCAGAGCTTGTGCATGATCTCGCTGGCGGTGATCCTGATGCGCGCGGCGAGCGAGCATTTGCGCGGCCGGGTGATGGGCGTGCGCATGCTCGTGATCTACGGTCTGCCGCTCGGACTGCTCGCGGCCGGCACGCTGATCGACGAGGTCGGTTTTGCTGCAACCGCATCGCTCTATGCGGTTGCGGGTCTTGCGCTGATGCTTGGCATCGCTTTGCACTGGCGCGCCGATTTGTGGCACGTCCATGCGCCGGCGAATGTCAGGTAATTTGGCCGGGATGGCATGTTTGACGCCGGCCACTGCGCTCGAAAACGCGCTAGCTTCCAGCCGAACGCGCCGGCTGCTATGATCTCCGGCGATCCAAAGGGTGCGGGCTTGATAGAGCTCGCACCAAACAACAAAATACAATCGGGAGGATACCTTCATGAAACGCCGGTCCGCTATTGCTCTCCTGCTCACGGGTTTCGCAGCACTTTCTTATGCGCCACAGGCGTCTAGCGAGACCGGATGGGTCACGCTGTTTAACGGCAAGAATCTCGACGGCTTCAACAAGATCGGTGACGCCAATTGGCGGGTCGAGGACGGTGTCATCGTTGCCGACAAGGGCAATGGCTTCCTGGTCTCCAAAGACAGCTATACCGATTTTCAGATCAGGGCCGAATTCTGGGTCGAGCCCGATTCCAACAGCGGCGTTTTCATTCGTGTTACCAATCCCGAGAAAATAGGTTCCGACAATGCCTATGAGGTCAACATCTGGGACATGCGACCCGATCCGAGCTACGGCACCGGCGCGATCGTCAATGTCGCCAAGGTCGATTCGATGCCGAAGGCGGGGGGCAAATGGAACGTTTACGAGATCACCGCGAAGGGCTCGACATTCACAGTGGTCCTGAACGGGCAAAAGACCGTCGATGGCGTGCAGAACGCCAAGCTTGCTAGCGGTCGGATTGCGCTACAGCACGGCTTGGGTAACAAGGACGACAAGGGCGTCGCCAACGACAAGGGCGTAGTCAAGTTCCGCAAGTTGGAGATCAAGCCGCTCTAACGCTTTACGCGCCTTCACGGCATTCGAAATCCCCGTGCACCCCAAGGTGCCCGGGGGTCATTTCGTCAGGGCGATTGCTGTGTCGTCCCAATCCTCGCCCGCGGGAGCTGCCAACGCCCGTTTGCAGCGTTCGATCATCAGTACCGAGGGGCGATCCTCTTTCCGCAAGCCCAGAACCTTCTCGAAGGCTTCGATGGCTGCGTCAAAATCTCGCGCGCGATAGGCGGCAAGGCCGGCCTCATAAAGCCTGATCCATTCCGGAATATCGCTCTCGCCAGCCATGCCGAGCAGTTCAAAGATTTGCAAACCGCCCGCGCGTCCGTAGACCGCCAGGCGGTCAAGCTCGCGAACCACGATGCGATCGCCCCCCAGCCGGCGCGTCTCGGGGCCGATGATGATCCGCGTTCCATAGACCTTGTTGGTGCTCTCGAGGCGGCTTGCAACATTTACCGCATCCCCAATGACCGTATAGTTGAGCCGAACCTCCGATCCAATATTGCCCACCAGCATGTCGCCGGAATTGATACCGATGCGAATTTCGACCCGGCGCTGTTCGTCGTCGATCAGGCCTAATTGCCCAACGGCACGCTGACACGCGAGCGCCGAGCGGCAACAGTCGACGGCATGATCGGGATTGCCCGCCGGCGCACCCCAAAACGCCATCACCGCGTCGCCGATGAACTTGTCGATGGTGCCGCCGTTACTTTGAACCTCCGCCGATACCGCATCGAAATAGCGGGATAGCAGCGGGATGATGCGGTCGCCCCATCGCTCCGACATCCCGGTAAAGCCGGCCATGTCGACGAACATCACGCTCATCGGCCGCACTTCGCCGCCAAGGCGCGCGCCCATACCATCGCTGATCAGGCGTTTCACGAGATCGGCCGGAATGTATTTCCTGAAGGCAGCCAACCCCAGCGCCATGTCGGCGATCGCAGACGAGAGGTTTTCGATTTCCGCGAGTTTCGACGAATGCCTTTCGACCCTGTCCAGGTCGAAGCGCTCGACATGCCTGACCTCGCCGACCACTTTGATCAGCGGGGCTGCGATCAGCCGCTGGCCGAGCCAGGCCGACAAAAGTCCGGCGATGACAATCAGGACCGCGAGCCCGATCAGCAGTTTGCGAATGGTATCCTGCACCGGCCCGAGGAATTCCGACTCGGGTACCACGGTGACCAGCGACCAGCCGGGAAACGAGATCGGGGTCAGGACGGCCTCATAGGCCTTTCCGTCCCGCGTCAGGCGGCTGTGAAAAGCCTCGCCCTTGTCGGTATCGTAGGCCGAGCCTGCCCGCCGGATCGCGTCGACCGCGACGGGGAACAGCGGGTGCCCGGTTTTCAAGGCGTTCAGTTCGTCGGCTTCCGAATCCGGCACCGCGATCGCGGTGCCATCGCGATCGAGGATAAACGCGCCGGCCGACTTTCCAACCGTGAGCTGGGAAAGAAAATTCGATACGCGCGTGAGCTCGATGATAACGGCGAGAACGCCGACGCGCTTTTGATTGACGTCGATGGGGCCGGCGAGCGCGACCGCCGGCCGCTCGCCGACGGGATGGGTTGTCAATCTGAACCAGCGTTCCTCGTCGGATTGGCTCGCTTCGCGATACCATTCCTGATCGGTGACGGAATATTTGGTGTCCTGGAAGCGGCGTTGGCTGAACGTGACGTCCATGCCGGCGAACTCGTAGCGGTCGATGCGTAGCTTCGGCTCGCCGCTCGCGATATCGAGCATCTCGATAGCGTCATCGCCGAGCTTGTGCGCGGCAGAGAACGATCGATCCGGAAATCCGAATGCGACCCACGAAATGGTCGGTTGCGCCTGCAACTGCGAAAGGAATACGAACTCCCTCTTGTCGGAATCGCTGGCGTCGACGACTTTTTCGACGAGCAAGGTACGAACTGCGGTGAAGGCCGACTTCGCTTCGGTTGTGATCGATTGCAGCTCGTCGCCGACCGCCGAGACGATCTGGTCGTTGATCGTATTGGCAAGCGTCTGACTGATCTGTAGCGCAGTGCGCCACCACAACAGGTGAACGCCGACGGCGCTGACGATGATCGACGCCAGCACCAGCCCTGAAACGGCGAAGCGAACCCCGATGCGCATGGCAATGCCCTGGGCCTTGCAGGTTGTTACCGCATTTGGTGAATCACGTTAGCATCTATTGCGCCCGGCGGGCAGGCGGCGCGAAACGCCGCCGTGATTCCACAAGGTTCGGCCGTCGCGAAACTTTTTGCGCGTCAGCTTCGTAGAGGCAAGAAGAACGCCCAACCGGGCACGTTGCCGAGGACCTTGCGATGAACAATGTCTCTATTTCCGCCGCGCTGATTGCGGGCGTCATCAGCTTTCTTTCGCCGTGCGTGCTGCCGCTGGTGCCGCCCTATCTGATCTATCTGACGGGCGCGACCATCGAGCACGTCGCCAATGATGAGGCGGCGGCATCGTCGAAACGCGCCGTGATGCTATCGGCGCTGTTGTTCGTGTTCGGCTTTTCCACGGTGTTCGTGGGGTTGGGCGCGACCGCAAGCCTGATCGGCGGGCTGATCAGGGCCTGGTCGGCCCAGCTCTCGATCGCCGCCGGTATCGTCATCATTCTGATGGGGCTGCATTTTCTTGGGCTGACGCGGATCAGCCTCTTGATGCGGGAAGGCCGGCTGCCGATACCCAAGCCGGTTGGGCTTTGGGGCGCCTATGTGATGGGGCTGGCATTTGCCTTCGGCTGGACGCCCTGCATCGGCCCAATCCTGGCGGCGATTCTTTCGATGGCCGCCGCCGAGGCGACCGTTGCGAAGGGCGCCGGGATGCTCGCCGTCTATTCCGCAGGCCTTGGGATTCCATTCCTGGCGGCCGCTTTCATGGTCGAGCAGTTCTCATCGCTATTTGCCCGGATGAAACGGCATCTGGCCAGCGTCGAACATGCCATGGGCGTGCTGATGGTGATCACAGGCATTGGCTTTCTCACCGGCAGCGTCTCGTCCATCAGCATGTGGCTGCTCGAAACCTTCCCTTCGTTGCAGAATTTCGGATAAATCCAGAGTAACAATGAGATCGGCGGTAGCGAAACTCCGGTCAAGGCCGGCAATTCGTGCTTAAATCGGGTCGCAAGTCACGGCTTCACATCGATCTCAGTACCTCGGGAGGGCTCCGTGAAATTCGTTGTCAATCTTCTCATTCTGCTGCCTGCACACATCGCGTCTTATTTCGCATGGGCAGCTCCGCTGATCATGCGGCTTATTGTCGGTTACGTATTTATGCTGACTGGATGGGCCAAGCTCAACAATCTTCCCCAGATGATTGAGAACTTCACGGAGTGGGGCATTCCGTTTCCAACCATCCTGACGCCGTTCGCCTCCGGCGTGGAATGCTTCGGTGGCGCTCTGCTTATTCTCGGCCTTTTCACTCGCATACCGGCGGCTATGCTTGTGGTGGTCATGATCGTCGCGATCAAGGTTGCAAAATGGGGCGATGTCGATTCACTGGAAACCCTGCTGGGCCTTGAAGAAGTGACCTACCTCGCAGCTTTCCTCTGGCTCGCGATCGCAGGACCGGGCGCTGCCTCTCTGGACCGGCTTTTGGTGAATGCGGTGGCCGGCCGCGATAAATCGACCTGACACCGATCCTACGTCCGCTCACGTTCGCGTGAGCGGGTGGAAATGATGAGCCCGGAATTTCGGGGCGACGTAGCTCTCGAAACCAAAAGCGCACCCCGGGAGACATCATGAAGCTTGTCCGCATCCTTGCCTTCGCCGTGGCGAGCTTGGCCGCATCGCCTGTTTTGGCCGCCGATACCGTCAAATGGAGTAACTGGGACGACGATCTTTTCGGGCGTGCCTCGGCTGAAAAACGCTTCGTGATCCTCGATCTCGAAGCCGTGTGGTGCCACTGGTGCCACGTCATGGAAAAGACCACTTACGCGGACCCGGAGGTCGTCAGACTATTGGAATCGAGGTACCTACCGGTGCGGGTCGATCAGGATGCCAGTCCCGATCTCTCGAGCCGGTACGGCGATTGGGGATGGCCCGCGACGATCATTTTCGGGCCTGATGGCAGCGAGATCGCCAAGATCCGCGGATACATCGAGCCGGAGCGGATGCAGGCCTTGCTCAAGGCCGTCATCGACGATCCCTCGCCGGGACCCTCGGTCGGCGAGGCCTTCGAGGTCAAGCCGTCCACATCGACCTTTCTGACCAAAGCGCAGCGCACCCAGCTTGCGAAGAACTACGATGAGTCCTACGAGGGAACGATCGGAGGCTGGGGCGAAAGTCAGAAATATATCGACGCCGACAGCCTGGATTATGCGATGTCGCGCGCCGAGGCGGGCGACGCGGTAGCCGTCCAGCGCGCCCGGCAGACGCTCGATGCCGCAATTGCGCTGATCGATCCGGTGTGGGGCGGGGTCTTTCAATATTCCGAAGCCGGCAGTTGGACCCACCCGCATTTTGAAAAGATCATGTCATTCCAGGCGCAATATCTGCGCCAATACAGCCAGGCTTACGCGCTGTGGAAGGACGCGAAATACCTCAGCGCCGCACGCGGCATCGAACGCTATGTCGCGGACTTCCTGTTGGCTCCCGCGGGCGTCTTCTATGTCAGCCAGGACGCAGACCTCGATCGCGAAACCGACGGGCACAAGTTTTATGCGCTGGATGATGCCGGGCGGCGCAAACTTGGCATGCCGCGCATCGAAAAGAACATCTACGCGCGCGAAAATGGCTGGGCGATCAGTGGATTGGTTGCATTTTATGATGTGACGAACGAACCGCGGATTCTCCAATTGGCCGAGCGAGCCGCCCGGTGGGCGATGGACAATCGCGCGCGGCCTCAAGGCGGATTTCGTCATGGCGAGAATGACCGGGGCGGGCCCTTTCTCGGCGACACGCTGGCCATGGGGCAGGCGTTCCTTGACCTTTATGCCGCAACCGGCAATCGCGATTGGCTCGATGCCTCCGCCCGAGCCGGCGATTTCATCGCGGCAAAGTTTCGCGACGAGGCTGGCGGCTTCTTTACTTCCGGGAAGGCGGAAGCCAGGATCGGTGTGTTTGCGAAGCCGGCCAAGCTGATCGATGACCAGATTCAGGTCGCCCGCTTCATGAATCTCCTCGACCGCTATTTTGGCAGCGACGCCTATCGCGGCCAAGCCTCTCATGCGATGCGGTACCTGACCAGCGCTTCGGCCGAAATGATTCGCCCGCTGCCGGGCGTTCTTCTCGCCGATGAGGAAAATGCTGTCGAACCGACCCATATGACCATCGTCGGGCGCAAGGATGATCCGCGCGCGCAGGCGCTCCATGCCTTCGCCCGGGCGCTCCCTGCACGCTACAAACGCCTGGAATGGCTGGACCAGCGCGAGGGCAAGTTGCCCAATCCCGACGTGGAATACCCCGACCTCGGGGAACCCGCGGCATTTGCCTGCAGCAACCGCATTTGTTCGTTCCCCTCGTTCAACGCCGAGGAACTTCAAGCAACCGTGAAGCAGATGGCGAAGCTGAAGCCGTCGCGAGCGGCGCTCGACTGATTTCGCAGGAAGCCACTGTTTTCGTTGTGCGGCGCAACCTATGCCCTATACGCAACATAATGTCCCGCTTGGATATCTTCCTGGCACCGTCGGCGAGCAACGAAATACTCTTCACATGGCGGTGTTAGGAATAATCGGGACGCCCGGCCAAAAAAAACAAAAGATTTTTTTGAAACTCTGTAACCAATTCGCTGGGTCGCCCGTAGCTAGCTCTGGATGTGTGTTCAAATCGCAGGGGACCGGCGGTCCTTCTCGATCGGATGGGCATCCAACACTTCCGCGCGTCGCGTCCTTCTGTGATCGAACGTTCACGGGATCGTCACGGCGTCAATTGTTGTCATCATCGAGGAGATCGTTATGAAGCTGGATTCTAAGTCAGGTGCTACCCTCGCAATAGCTGCTGCAACCTTGTTCCTGGCGGGTGCGACCGTGTCTACGACCACCTACGCCGCGGGCGAAGGCCACTGCGTCGGCGCGAACGCCTGCAAGGGCCAGAGCGCCTGCAAGGGCGGCAACCATGCCTGCAAGGGCCAGAATGCCTGCAAGGGCCAGGGCTTTGCGGAAATGACCAAGGGCGACTGCGCTGCCGCCAAGGGCAAGTTCAAGGCCGGCTAAATCCATCCCGTTCGATGGACAAGGGACCCGGTATGGGCCGGGTCCCGCTTCCATGATAGGCTCAACAACTTCGACAATGCGCGCAAAGGTCGCCGGGGGGTAGCCGAGCGGAGGCAGCATGAACGTAGCAAGTCAGGTGCCTGTTTCGCCGTCGGCGCGTGCGGGGCATTCGACGGCGTCTGCCAAGCCGCCGTTCCTTGGATTTGGTCTTGGGCTGCGCGCCCAGCATTATGACGAAATCCTCAACGGCAATCCGCCGATCGACTGGTTCGAGGTCATCAGCGAAAACTACATGATTCCGGGCGGCCAGCCCCTGCGCATTCTCGACCGAATTCGCGCGCGCTACCCGGTGGTGATGCACGGCGTGTCGTTGTCGATTGCCTCGACCGCACCTCCCAATTTCGAATACCTTGAAGGATTGCGCGAGCTCGCCCGGCGCGTCGAACCGAAATGGATCTCCGATCATCTGTGCTGGACTGGGGTGCACGGCAAGAATCTGCACGATCTGCTGCCGTTTCCCTATACCAGAGAGGCGCTCGATCACGTCGTCAACCGCGTTCAACTGGTGCAGGATTTTCTCGGCCGCGCCATCGTGCTTGAGAATGTCTCGACCTATGTTCAATTCAACAATTCCGAAATGACGGAATGGGAGTTCCTCTCCGAACTCTCGCGCCGCTCCGGATGCTGGCTGTTGTTCGACGTCAACAATGTCTACGTCAGCGCCTTCAATCATGGCTACGACCCCAGGACATTTCTTGAGGGAATTCCCGCCGATCGGGTGGTGCAGTTCCATATGGCGGGCCACAGTCATATGGGCACCCATATTGTCGACACTCACGATCATCCGGTGTGCGAAGACGTCTGGGAGCTCTATGCCGCGGCCTTGAGGCGCTTCGGCTGGGTCTCGACCATCATCGAGCGCGACGACCACATTCCCCCGCTCGACGAAATCCTTGTTGAGGTGGAGCGGACGCGGGAGATCGCCAACAGGATTCTGCCGCCCGGGATTCCGTCACCTGAGTCGCGGCACGCCGGATGAGCGACCTGGCGCGCCAACAGAGCGACTTCCAGCGCGCCATCCTGACTGGCGACGATTCAATTCTCGCCGAGATTCCCGACAGTCCGAAGGAAAAGCGCGAGAACCTGTTTGGCGTTTACCGCTACGCCTATAGCTCGCGGCTGGTCGAGGCCATGCGCAACGACCACAAGCTCTTGCATATCTACCTCGGCGACGAAATGTTCGATACGATGGGGCACGCCTACGTGGCCGCCAATCCATCGCAGCATCCGAACCTGCGCTGGTTTTCCAGCAGCCTGCCGGATTTCCTGAAATCGGCCGAGCCTTACCGCAAGCATCCGGTGTTGTCGGATCTGGCGGCCCTCGAAAAGGCGCTCAACGACGCCTTCGATGCGCAAGAGGCGCCGGCAATCGGACTTGCGGACATGGCGGGTTTTGCGCCGCAGGCGTGGGCGGCTCTCACCTTTCGTCCCCATCCCAGCGCCTCGCGGCTGGACCTTTCCACCAACGCCTCTGCAATCTGGCTGGCGCTCAAGGCCGACGAGGACCCGCCGGATCCGGTCCGGCTCGACGAACCCAGCCGGCTTCTGGTTTGGCGCAAGGATGTCACGCCGGTTTTCCGCGAACTCGGCGCCGAGGAGGCGATGATGTGGGATGAGGCCGCAAGCGGCATTCCTTTCGGGGTTTTATGCTCGATGCTCGCGACCTATGACGATCCCGACAGCGCTGCGGCGCGAGGTGCTACCTACCTGCACGGCTGGGTCACGGCGGAGCTGTTGACAGGCGTTGCCGGCGGCGATTGAGGGCCCGAGAATTGAGGGTCCACGCAATGGGCACGGACGCGGCGCGCAATTTCATCGAACAAATGAGTTGGGACGAGGTGGCGCGGCGCATCGAGAACGGTGCCGCCGCTATTTTGCCGATCGGCGCCGGTGCCAAGGAGCACGGCCTTCATCTGCCGCTCAATACCGACCGCATCCAGGCCGAGTGGTTGGCCGCGCAAATCGCCGATCGCGTCGATGCGCTGATCTGGCCGACCTTGGCTTACGGCTACTATCCGGCCTTTGTCCAATATGCAGGGAGCGCGAGCCTTTCGGCCGGCGTGTTCGAAGCGATGATTGAAGAGATTGCCACCGCGATCATGGGCTTTGGCTGCCGCGCGCTGTTTGTGCTCGACACCGGCATCAGCACGCGCGCGCCGGTCGATCGCGCGCTGGCGCGGCTTGGCGCCGACAATGTGTTGCATTTGCCGGTTCATGAAGGGCCGCGCTATCGCCGCGCCGTCGCCGAGCTTGCCGAACAAGGCCACGGCAGCCATGCGGACGAACTCGAGACTTCATTGATGTTGGCGCTTGCGCCGGGTCTCGTGGACATGTCACGCGCTGAGGCAAGCCCTGCCGTTGAACGGCCGGCGTCGGGGCCGCTGACGCCGTCCGATCCGTCCTCGCCGAACTACAGCCGCTCCGGCAGCTACGGCGATCCGACTTTGGCGACGACCGCCAAGGGCGAGGCCCTGCTTCTCGCCATGGTCGGGGATTTGACCGAGCAGGTAACGGCCCGTCTTGGCGCGAGCAAACCGATGGGTCCGAGAAAACAGAGCGACGCTTCGACATGACGTCAGCAGCAAAAATATTTGCGTTCGTGGCCGCTTCGCTGATGCTGGCGGGCGGGTTTTGGTCTTGGGCGAACGCACAATCGGATCTCTTGCGCGGCGACCGGATGCCGTACGAAGCCTTCGACAGGCTACCCAAGACAGACCTTGACGTTCGCGGCGGCGTGATTCACGTAGGCTTCGCGCCCGGCGAACTTGCATTGCCGAAGGACAAGATTTTGGATTGGGTGAAGGCCTCCGCCAATGCGGTCTCGATCTATTACGGGCGCTTTCCGGTCAAATCGCTGCGACTCTTGCTCGCCCCCGTCGACGGTCCGCGCGTTCGCGGCGGGACCACGTGGGGCTATCGCGGCGCGGCTATTCGCGCAGTGATCGGCCGGGATTCGAGCGAGGCCGATCTGCGCCGCGACTGGGTTCTGGTTCACGAGATGGTGCATACGGCGCTTCCCGACATGGAAGATCGCTACAACTGGCTGTCGGAAGGGCTTGCGGTCTATATCGAGCCGATCGCGCGCGTCCAGGCCGGCGATCTCACGGCTCAGGAAATCTGGTTCGCAATGATGCGCGATACGCCGAAAGGGTTGCCGCAAGCCCGCGACGAAGGCCTCGACAATACCGACACCTGGGGCCGTAGATACTGGGGCGGCGCGATGTTCTGCCTGATGGCCGATATCGAAATTCGAAAGGCGACGGGCAACCGGCTGGGGCTGCAGGACGCGATGCGCGGGGTTCTGGCCGCCGGCGGCAATCACGAGGTCGACTGGTCCATCGAGCGCATTCTCTCAACTGCGGACAAGGCGGTCGGCGTGGACGTGCTCACGCGGCTGCACAACGAGTGGGGACGAAAGCCGATCGCGCCAGATCTCGATCAGCTTTGGCGCGATCTGGGACTGCGAGCGAAAGACGGGACACTGGAATTTGACGATGCCGCGCCGCTGGCGGCGATCCGCAACGCCATCACCGCTCGGCGCGCCAGCTAGATTAGTGGGGCGTGACCCGAATAATTTTGCGATGCGATTTTGCAGCGCGGATGATCGGGATAGTCAGCCCCAACAGCGGACGACGTTGCATCGGACGACAAATGCGTTACTGATGTGCTCTCGCTGTTTCGTTCCCGCTGAATTCGGAGATTAGGATGCCCTTTGATTTGGTCCTGCGCGGCGGTCGGGTGATTGACCCCTCCCAGAAGCTCGACACCGTGACGGATGTCGCCTTCTCGGCCGGCAAGGTGGCGATGGTGGGAAACGCCCTCAAGGCGGATCCGACAACGGACGTGCGCGACGTGTCGGGCTACATCGTCACCCCGGGCCTGATCGATCTCCACACTCATGTCTATTGGGGCGGCACCTCGCTCGGCATCGACGCCGAGGAGTTCTGCCGCACCTCCGGCGTCACGACCGCGATCGACACCGGCAGCGCGGGTCCCGGAAATTTCGCCGGCTTTCGCAAGCACGTGATCGAGCCCAGTCAAGTGCGCATTCTCGCCTATCTCCATGTCTCGCATGCCGGCATCTACGGCTACTCGCACCGGGTGATGGTCGGCGAGAGCGAAGAAATACGCATGATGAATCCGATCGACGCCGTCGAGGTTGCGGAAAATAACCGCGACCTCATTGTCGGCATAAAGGTGCGGGTGGGGCGCAATTCCTCAGGTACCTCGGGGATCGTGCCGCTCGAAATCGCGCTTGAGGTAGCCCAGGAGGTCGGCATGCCGTTGATGGCGCACATCGACCATCCGCCGCCGAGCTATGAGGAAGTGGTTGCCCGCTTACGTCCAGGCGATGTTCTCACCCACGCGTTCCGGCCATTTCCGAATTCACCCGCAACCGCGCAAGGCACGGTGAAGAAGGTCGTGCTGGAGGCGCGAGAACGCGGCGTATTGTTCGACATCGGCCATGGCAAGGGCTCGTTCGCCTTCAAGACCGCGCGCGCGATGCTCGCCAACGGCTTCTATCCCGACACCATTTCGTCCGACGTGCATATCCTGTGCATCAACGGCCCCGCCTTCGACCAGGTGACGACGATGTCCAAGTTTCTGTGCATGGGCATGCCGCTGCCCGACGTGGTCAAGGCCTCGACGGTCAATGCGGCGATGGCGCTGCGGCGCCCCGAACTCGGCAGCCTGAAGCCGGGGAGCGTCGGAGACGCCACCCTGATCTCGATCAGGGAAGGCAAGTTCGACTACGTTGACGTCGTCGGCGAGCACCTGACCGGGAACCGCAAGATCGTGTCGGAAGGCGTCGTGATCGGCGGCCGCTGGTGGCATCCGAAACCGGCTACGCAATTCAAACGGCTCGCTGAAGCCGGACAGAGGAACTGACCTGACCGATCGCTCGTCGCAGGCGCGAACAGGCGGCGCTGGCACACCATTTGCTTGCAGGGGTTGACTACCATTGGTCTAGCTGGCTCGCTTTAAACGCAATCGCTATAACCACTGAAAAAGGGGGAGGGCTCCATGGACCGCAGAACTGTGTTGAAGGGATTGGCGGGGGCAGGCAGCTTTGCTGCGGCCGGTGGCCTGTCGATGCCGGCGCTTTCGCAAGGCGCCGCAGCGCGCACTTTGCGGTTTGTGCCGCAGGCCAACCTCGCCAATTTCGATCCGGTTTGGGGGACCCAGTACGTGGTGCGCAACGCCGCCGTGCTGGTGTGGGAGACCCTCTACGGCTTCGACGCCAACCTGCAGCCGCAGCGCCAGATGGTCGAGGCCGAGGAGGTTTCCGATGACGGTCTGGTCTGGACCTTCCGCCTTCGCCCGGGGCTGAAGTTCCACGATGGCGAGCCGGTCCGGAGTAAGGACGTGGTTGCGAGCCTGACGCGGTGGACGGTGCGCGACCCCATGGGGCTGATGCTCAAGGAAATCCAGAACGAACTCACGGCCGTCGATGACCGAACCTTCAAATGGGCGCTGAAGAAGCCCTATCCCAAGATGCTTTTGGCGCTCGGCAAGAACAGCACGCCTTGCGCCTTCATCATGCCGGAGCGCATCGCCCAGACCGATCCGTTCAAGCAGATTTCGGAATATGTCGGCTCTGGTCCGATGAAGTTTGTCAAGAGCGAGTGGGTGCCGGGCGCCAAATCGGTGTTTGAAAAGTTCGCCGATTATCAGCCGCGGCAGGAGAAGGCGTCCTGGCTCGCCGGCGGCAAGCAAATGCTGGTCGACCGCATCGAATGGGTGGTGATCCCCGACCCTGCCACGGCCGCGGCCGCGCTGCAGAATGGCGAGGTCGATTGGTGGGAGAATCCGATCCCCGATCTCGTTCCGGTGCTGAGGAAGAACCGCAACGTCAGCGTCGACATCGCCGATCCGCTAGGCAATATTGGTTCGTTCCGAATGAACCACCTTCACCCGCCGTTCAACGATGTGAGGGCGCGACGCGCGGTGCTCACGGCGCTGAGCCAGGAAGACTATATGCGGGCGCTGGTCGGAGATGATCCCTCGCTCTGGAAGCCGCTCCCCGGCTTCTTCACGCCGGACACGCCGCTTTACAACGAAGAGGGCGGCGAGATTCTGAAGGGCAAGCGCGATTTCGCAGCCGCCAAGAAGCTCCTGGCCGAGAGCGGTTATACCAACCAGCCGGTCTCGTGCATCGTCGCCCAGGATCAACCGATCACCAAGGCGCAAGGCGATGTCACCGCCGATCTGCTGAAACGTATGGGCATGAATGTCGACTTCGTGGCCACCGATTGGGGCACGGTCGGGCATCGTCGTGCGCAGAAATCGCCGGCAGGCCAGGGAGGCTGGGAGATGTTCCACACCTGGCACGCCGGCGCGGACTGCATCAATCCCGCCGTCTATATCGCCATTCGCGCTAGCGGCGACAAGGCATGGTTCGGCTGGCCCAACAGCCCCGCCGTGGAAAAGGAAGTCACGGCCTGGTTTGATGCCAGGAGTCTCGACGAGGAGAAAGCCGCGGCACGTCGCCTCAACAAGGCGGCGCTCGAGGACGTCGTTTTTGCGCCGACCGGCTTCTTCCTTAGTTATACCGCGTGGCGCAAGAACGTCTCCGGTGTCGTAAAGGGGCCGCTGCCCTTCTTTTGGGGCGTATCGAAGACCGCATGACGATGCGGTGAACTTATATGGTCTCGTATATTCTCAGGCGCATTCTCGCGACCTTGCCCGTGATGGCGATCGTCGCGCTGTTCGTCTTCAGCCTGCTCTACATCGCGCCGGGCGATCCGGCGGCGGTGATCGCCGGCGACCAGGCGAGCCCCGCCGACGTCGAGCGCATCAGGCAGAGCCTCGGCCTCGACCGGCCGTTTCTGATCCAGTTCGGGAGCTGGCTCTGGCTTATCCTGCACGGCGATCTCGGCACCTCGATCTTCACCAACCTGCCGGTCACCTCGCTGATCGCGCAGCGGATCGAGCCGACGCTGTCGCTGATGGCGCTTTCCCTCATGCTCGCCATTGTTGTCGCGGTGCCGCTCGGCGTATTCGCGGCCTGGAAGGCGGGAAGTTTTGCAGACCGCGCCATCATGGCTTTCGCCGTGCTCGCCTTCTCGCTTCCGGTCTTTGTCGTCGCATACATCCTGGCCTACGTCTTTGCCCTGGAGCTCGAATGGCTTCCCGTGCAGGGCTATACGCCGCTCGCCGAAGGCTTCTGGCCCTGGCTACAGAACCTGATCCTGCCGGCCGTCGCGCTCGGCAATGTTTATATCGCGCTGATCGCCCGCATTACCCGTGCTTCCATGCTCGAAGTGCTGCAGCAAGACTACATCCGCACCGCGCGCGCCAAGGGAATGGGGCAGCGCAACATCCTGTTTATTCACGCGCTGAAGAATGCGGCCGTTCCGATCATCACCGTGATCGGTATCGGCGTGGCCTTGCTGATCGGCGGCGCGGTGGTGACCGAAAGCGTGTTCGCCATTCCGGGCCTTGGCCGGCTCACGGTCGATGCGATCCTGCGCCGCGATTACCCGGTGATTCAAGGCATCGTGTTGCTGTTCAGCTTCCTTTACGTGCTGGTCAACCTGGCGGTCGATCTCACCTATACGCTGGTAGACCCGAGGATCCGCTATTGACCGTTTCGACCGCCCATAGCGCTCCCGTGCCGCCGGGCCTTGCCATCGCTCCGCAACTGCCGGACCTCCTGCTGCCGGTCAAAATCCGGCGCGGCATCCTCGGCTTCCTGCGCAACCACCCGACGGTAGCGATCGGCGGCGCGTTGCTGCTCTGCCTGGTGCTGGTCGGGATCTTTGCGCCTTATCTCGGCACGGTCGACCCGACGGCAATCGCGCCCGCCAAGCGCACGCGCGCACCGTCCGTGGATTTCTGGTTCGGCACCGACCTGTTGGGCCGCGACATCTATTCGCGCGTGCTTTATGGCGCACGGGTGTCCCTGACCGTGGGCCTTTCGGTAGCGCTGCTGGCTTCGCTTGCCGGTTTGGCAATCGGCCTCGTCTCGGGTTTTCTGCGCCGGGCCGACACCATCATCATGCGCTTCATGGACGGGCTGATGTCGATACCGCCGATCCTGCTCGCCATCGCGCTGATGGCGTTGACACGCGGCAGCGTCGGCAATGTCATCCTGGCGATCACCATAGCCGAAATCCCGCGGGTTTCGCGGCTGGTGCGCGGCGTCGTTCTGTCGTTGCGCGAACAGCCCTATGTTGACGCGGCCGTGGCCTCGGGCACGCGAACGCCAATGATCATCCTGCGCCACATCCTGCCCAACACGCTGGCGCCGATGCTGGTTCAGGCCACCTATGTCTGCGCCAGCGCCATGATCGTGGAATCTATTCTCTCGTTCATCGGCGCCGGCACGCCGCCCACCATTCCGTCCTGGGGCAACATCATGGCCGAGGGCAGGGCGCTGTGGCAGATCAAGCCCTACATCGTGTTCTTTCCTGCAGCCTTCCTGTCTGCCACGGTGCTTGCCGTCAACCTGGTCGGCGACGGCTTGCGCGATGCGTTTGATCCGCGCATGGCCAAGAGCCTGTGATGCACCTTAAGGCAAGCCGGCGAATGAGGTTGTGATCCGATGGCATTGCTGGAAGTCCGCAATCTGCAGACCCATTTCCGCACCCCCGATGGTATCAACCGGGCGGTCGACGGTGTGTCCTTCCACGTCGAGGAAGGCGAGACGCTGGCCATCGTCGGCGAATCCGGCTGCGGCAAGTCGGTTACCGCCATGTCGCTGATGCGATTGATTCCCGAACCTCCAGGCAAGATTGCGGGCTCCGTCCGCTTTCAGGGCAAGGAGCTGCTGCAGCTCTCCGAACAGGAAATGCGCGACATCCGCGGCAACGATATCTCGATGATCTTTCAGGAGCCGATGACGAGCCTCAATCCGGTGCTGACCGTGGGGCGTCAGATCGGCGAGACGCTCCAGATCCATCAGGGATTCGACAAGCAGGCCGCGGAAGCCCGCGCGGTCGAGATGCTGACAATGGTTGGCATTCCCGAGCCGGCACGGCGCGTGCGTGAATATCCGCATCAGTTCTCCGGCGGCATGCGGCAGCGCGTGATGATCGCGATCTCGCTTGCTTGCAGTCCAAAGCTCCTGATCGCCGACGAGCCGACGACGGCGCTGGACGTCACCATCCAGGCGCAGATCCTCAAGCTCATGCTGGACCTCAAGCGCCGCGTCGGCGCGGCCGTCATTCTGATCACACATGACCTCGGCGTGGTCGCCGAAATCGCCGAGCGGGTCATGGTGATGTATGCCGGCCGCAAGGTGGAGGAGGCGCCGGTGGCCGAACTCTTTCGCATCCCCCGTCATCCCTACACGCAGGGTTTGCTCGGCGCGGTGCCCAAACTCGGCTCCTCGCTCACCGGCGCCGCGCGGCGCCTTGCCGAAATCCCCGGACAAGTGCCGAGCCTCAAGGAGCGCATCGAGGGCTGCGCCTTCGCAGGCCGATGCGTGCTTGCCACCGATCTCTGCCGTGAGGTCGCGCCGGGACTGGAAGAGAAGGGTCCCCGCCACACCGCCGCCTGCCACTACGCGCCCAAACAGGCGAGCGCGGCATGAGCGCGCCTCCGCTATTGCAGGTCAACGACCTCAAGAAACATTTTCCGGTCCGCGGCGGCTTGTTCAGCCGCAAGGCCAAATGGGTTTATGCGGTGGACGGCGTGTCGTTCGAGGTCGAGCGCGGCGAGACCCTCTCCCTCGTCGGCGAATCCGGTTGCGGCAAGTCGACGGTCGGCCGGGCGATCTTGCGCCTGTTCGACATCACCGCCGGCCAGGTGGTGCTCGATGGCGAGCGGATCGACGATCTTTCCCCCGCAAAACTGCTCGGCATGCGCCGGCGGGTGCAGGCGGTGTTCCAGGATCCGTTCTCAAGCCTCAATCCGCGGATGCGCGTGCGCGATATCCTGGCCGAGCCGATCCGCAATTTCGGCCTCGCCAAGACTTCCGCCGAACTCGAGGCGAAGGTCGCGGCGCTGATGGATACGGTGCGACTGCCGCGCGACGCGCTGCGCCGCCGGCCTCACGAATTCTCGGGCGGTCAGCGCCAGCGCATCTGCATCGCAAGGGCGCTTGCGGCTGAACCCGAACTGATCATCTGCGACGAGGCGGTGTCGGCGCTCGATGTCTCGGTCAAGGCGCAGATCGTCAACCTGTTGCAGGATCTGCAAGCCGAGTTTGGCCTTGCGCTGCTTTTCATCAGCCATGATCTTGCGATCGTCGAGCACATGACTCACCGCGTCGCCGTGATGTATCTCGGCAAGATCGTCGAGACGGCGTCGCGGCAGCAAATCTTCACCGCGCCAAGACATCCTTACACCAAGGCGCTGCTGTCGGCAGTGCCGGTGCCGGAACCCGGCGCCGCCCGCACCGCCATGATCCTTAAAGGCGATGTGCCGAGCCCGATCGATCCGCCCAGCGGCTGCCGTTTCCATACCAGATGTCCATTCGTATTCGACCGCTGCCGGAAAGAGGAGCCCGAGCTTCGCTCGACCGCGGATGGTCAGTGGGCGGCTTGTCATCTCGACGTGTTACCCGCTATTGGTGCTTGAGAGCATGATGAGATTGGATTGATCTGTGATGGCAATGGAAGTGCGCTCCCTCTCCCACCCAACTCGGGTTTACCCGAGTTGGGCATCAAAAATTGTCGAAGTCGGATATATCCGACTTCGTTGGGAGAGGGCTGGGGTGAGGGGTTACGGTCTCTCGTAGTCCATCGTCCCCTCACCCGATTTGCACTGGACGATGCTTCGCATCGCCAGGAGCAAATCGACCTCTCCCCGCCGGGGAGAGGTGAAGCAAACCCGCCGATAGACCGATTCAATCAAAAGGCATCCCGTTCTAGGCCAGCGAGGAACCGACGGTGGCAAGATTTGTAAACGTCGCGATAGGTCAGCTCGGCCCGATCGCGAGAGGCGAAACGCGGACCGAAGTGGTGGCGCGCTTAGCGGCGTTGATGCGTCAGGCGCATGCCCACGGGTGCGATCTGATCGTCTATCCGGAGCTGGCGCTGACGACGTTCTTTCCGCGCTGGTACATGGAGGACCAGGCCGAAATCGACGCCTTCTTTGAGCGCGAGATGCCGGGCGCGGAAACGCGGCCTCTGTTCGATTTGGCCCGCGAACTGCGCATCGGGTTTTACTTAGGCTATGCCGAACTGGCGACCGAGAACGGCCAAACCCATCGCTACAACACTTCCATTATCGTGGACCGGAGCGGCAAGATTGTTTCCAAATACCGCAAGGTGCATCTGCCTGGTCACGCCGAACACGAGCCGTGGCGCCGATTTCAGCATCTGGAAAAGCGTTATTTCGAACCCGGCTCCGGCTTTGGCGTGGTTGAAGCCTTTGGCGGCGTCATAGGCATGGCGATCTGCAACGACCGCCGCTGGAGCGAGACTTATCGCGTCATGGGGCTTCAGGGCGTCGAAATGGTGTTGATCGGCTACAACACGCCGGTGCACAATCCGCCCGCGCCGGAGCACGACGATCTTTCGCTGTTCCACAACCAACTGGTGATGCAGGCCGGCGCCTACCAGAACGGGACCTGGGTCGTCGGCGTGGCGAAGGCGGGCATTGAAGAGGGTGTCGATCAGATCGGCGGAAGCTGCATCGTGGCGCCGTCAGGCGAGATCGCTGCGGCCTGCACCACCAAAGGCGACGAGATCGCGTTCGCGCGTTGCGATCTCGATTTGTGCAACTCCTACAAGCGCACCACCTTCAACTTCGACCTCCATCGTCAACCCCACGCGTATGGGTTGATCGTCGAGCGAAGGGGGGAACGCCTCATGGCGGATGGGACGCCGGTGAGAGCAAAGCGAAGGGGAGGTGAGCCATGAAAAAAAGCAAGAAACCAAGCAAGCTGATGGCGTCGTTGCTCGAGACGGCAAAGGATTTTCGCGACAGCGGAATAATGGACAAGCGCACTTATGCGAAAATCACGAAACGCAATCTCGTGGACGAACCGAAGTGCAGCCTCTCAAGTGTGACGATGTTGACGGCTAAGGAAATCAGTGCGCTTCGCGAAGAGTCGAACCCCGATCGGCCGCAACGCCCAGTCAGGAAAAAGGGGAAAACGATCCCCGAGAGCAAAGCCATTTTTCGACAGCATCGACCCGAAACCGGACTCTGGCCTGCTGACTAATCTTCGCTAATTCGGTATCCTGCAACTGACTTTGGCTGGTGGACATCTAATGCCATCCGATCAGAACCGTCGGGAATTCCTCGGACTTCTCACAGCGATCGTGGCGCTCGCGCCCCTAGATGGGCAGGCCCAGGTTCTGCCGAAGCGAGTACTTATTGGTTTTCTCGGTGCCGCCTCGAAGGCCGCCGGTGAACGATATTACAGCGGCTTTCCCCTCGGCATGCGAGAGCTGGGCTACGTCGAAGGCCGTGATTATGAGATCATTGATCGTTACGCCGATGGCGACCTGGGCCGCCTGCCGTTGCTGGCGGAAGAGTTGGTCCGCGTGAAGCCCTCGGTGATCGTCACTAGCAATTCTCCTGCCGCCCTGGCAGCAAAGCAGGCAACGTCGAGTGTCCCGATTATCTGCGGAACGCTCCGCGATTATGGCGGCTTGGGGCTGCACGCAAATGACGCGCGCCCGGATGCTAATGTAACCGGGATTCGCGTCCTCACGGAAGGCCTCACTGCGAAGTTGTTGGAAATAGCGCTCGATCTTGTCCCCGGTATCACCAAAATCGCATTGCTGCTCAATATCAGTAATCCATCGACCGTGGACTACCGGCAGGAGGCTGGGCTGGCAGCGGCGAAATTGGGAGTGACATTGGTGCCGATTGAGGTTCATAAGGCTGATGAGATCGCCCCAGCGTTCCAAACAATACTGCACACGGGCGCGGACATTCTGATTGTGTCCTCGGACGCAACGTTTGTCACGAGACGGCGGCAGATTTCCGCACTCGCATTGGCATCTCGGTTGCCGACCATCTACAGCTATCGCGAGCATGTCGAGGACGGCGGCCTGGTCAGTTACGGTGCCAATCTGCGCCAGAACTTCCGACGCGCCGCCTACTATGTGGATAGAATCCTGAAAGGCGCGAAGGTCGTCGATCTGCCGGTCGAATTCCCGACCAGCCTGGAACTCGTGATCAATCTCGCTACCGCCAGGGCGCTTTCGTTGACAATTCCGCCCGCGCTGCTTGCGCGCGCCGACGAAGTGCTCGACTGAAACAGTCTGATTACCGCTTTGGTAATCGTCTGACATCATTTGCTGTCTGTCGTCATGCGGGCCTGAAAAGACGCGCTTCTAATCGGCTTAAGTGACCATGATTGCTTCGTTTTTTCGAAAGTGATTTGCCCGACGGGTAGTTTGGCGAATTTCGTGTCTAGCCCTTCCGCAAAAAATATTTCGCTTTCCATGTCGGGCAAATCAAATTTACGACTCGCCCCGTCCCGCCTCAATCAGAGGGGCGTATCGCGATCGTCACGGACGTGAGGCGGGATGCGATGGACGCGGGTGGCGCAAAAGACGAACGCGCTTATCCCGCGGACGGCGAAGTCGTGTGGTCCTGACGCCCCGACGCTGGCGTCAAGTTTGCGGGTGATGATCTCGCAGGCGATGGTGGCAAGAAAGCCCGGTCACCAGGGAGAGCGCGAAGGAAACCGTTAAAACCATTGCGC
>DATGGY010000240.1:0-17884 GCA_035308285.1 Bradyrhizobium sp.
GGGGAGGTCTGATCAGATTTTCCGTATCGATCGGGGAGTTTCAGCCGGGGTCAGGGCTGCCGAGCGGAGGGGGAAGCAGACTGTAATTTTTACTAAATGATATCAAATACTTGCAATGATTTTTTTAAGGTCAATTTACACAATGATTGATCGAGCTAGCAACTATCGTGCGGTCGCGCCGCAGGTCACTCGCGGGCAGGCCCAGGAAGTGGTGCTCGCTGGCAACATTGGAAGATTTTCTCTAGGGTGCGACGGCTCGGTACAGGTCTGTCCTTGCAAACGAGGTGCTTGACGGATGATGATCTCTGCGGATTCGACAGGCGGGATCACGGCGGGAGCGGTGTATCGCGGCGAAGGGGAATTGAATGGGTGGCGGTAGCGTTGCGAGCAGTAGAGGAGGGGGCCTTCTCGCCTTGTGCGTGATAGTTCTCGGCGCCGCGCTTGCCGTGTTTGGTTCCGCTAACCGCGCGGAGTCCGCAGAGCGGCGGTCGTCCTCCAGCGACGTCTTCGTCAGCGAAATGAACGACGTCCAGCGGGTCAAGGTGGTCGTCAACAAGTCGCGCTCGTTCAAGCTCGAGCGCCCGTTCGCTACCATTGTCGCCGGCAATCCGGATATCGCGGAGGTGAAGCCGCTTGGCGACCGCTCGATTTATGTGCTCGGCAAGCAAACCGGGACCACCAACATCGTCCTGTTCGATGACGCCGCGCGGCAGATCGGGGTCCTTGACGTGGAGGTCGTGATCGATACCGGCAATCTGCAGCAGAGCATCCAGTCCGGTACCGGCATGCGCGGCATTCGCATTTCCGCCTCCGAGGGCCAGGTCGTGCTGAGCGGAACGGCGGCGGACGCGGTCGCCGCTGAGCGAGCCATGGCGATTGCCACCGGCGTCGTCCCGAAGGGTGGCGTCGTCGTCAACGCCATGAGCGTGGCCGCGCCGCAGCAGGTCATGCTTGAGGTGCGCTTTCTGGAGGTCGCAAGGTCGGCTAGCCGCGAGTTGGGAATGAACCTCTATGCCGCCAATGCGAGCGGCTCGAACATTGCAAATAGTGGCCTCGGCAGCAACAGCACTATAAATGGTGCGATAACCCCCGGCAGCGGTCGGGTTGGGCAACCAAATGTGGGACCACCCGCCGGCACTTTACCCCTGTTGGGAACCGTCGGAACGCTTACCACCAGCGCGGTTCCGTTCGGTAGCCTGCTTACCAGTATCTTGAGGACGGGCAGCGGTAGCTCGATCGATTTGCTGGTAACGGCGTTGGAGGCCAAAGGCTTGCTGCGCCGTCTGGCCGAGCCGAACTTGCTGGCGCTGTCCGGCGACTCTGCAAGGTTCCTGGCTGGCGGCGAATTTCCGGTGCCGGTGGCCTCCAACCCCGTCCCCGGAGCACTTCCGACCGTCACCATCGAATTCAAGAAATTCGGCGTCGAGCTTGCGTTCGTTCCGACGGTGTTGTCGCGGGGAGTCATCAACCTTCGGGTCGAGCCCTCGGTGAGCGAACTCGACTTCACCAATGCCGTGACGATCGCGGGCACGACGATCCCGGCACTGACGGTCCGCGACGCGCGGACCACCGTCGAGTTGCGGGACGGCCAAAGCTTCGCCATCGCGGGTCTGCTGCAGACCCGCAACCAGGAAGATATTTCGCAAATCCCCTGGATCGGCTCGGTGCCGGTGCTGGGGACGCTGTTCCGCAGTTCTTCTTATCAGCAGAAAGAAACCGATCTCGTCATCATCGTGACGCCCCGGCTCGTCGCGCCCGCCGCGCCCGGGCAGACTCTGGCTTCCCCGCTCGATTCCCGGCTACCGCCCAACGATGTCGATTTCTTCCTCAACGGACAGTTGGAAGTACGCAAGCTCTATAACGATTACGTCAATTCCGGCGGCGACATCAAAGGACCCTACGGGCACATGATCGGCCCTGACGTCCGGGCGCCCGCGCCGCCGCCTGTCGCTTCCGATCAGCCTGTTCTCAAGACCCGCGATTAAAGGACATTCGATATGACATGCACGGTATTGCTCGCGGTCATTTCGCTCGGCGCCTGCAACGGATTGGCCGGCAATGATGAAATGGAACGTTACTTTCAGCGCTCCGATACCATTACGCTGAGCGCCGGCGACGCCAAGGAGGCCAACGCCGTCACCCACACCATCCATCCCTGGCCGCGGGGGGTCGGCGACCGCCGGATCGTAACCGATGCGCGCCGCACAGGCGGAGCGATCACGCGTTATAGCACCACTACACAGCCGGTGGATCAGCTTCCGACCATCAGCGACGCAACTAAACTGATGGGCCAGCCGCCTCCCGTCACCCGGAACGACAATGTTAACATAACTGGATCGGGGGCGGGATCGTCTGGAGTATCGGTGGGGGTCAGGGAGTAACTGAGGGAGTCAAAATGAACCTGCGCCTGATGGCGGCGGAGGCGGGCCCGGCTTCTTAATGGGGCCGGCGGCGGGGCGGGGGAATGAGATTTAACGTTTGTTTCTAGCGCTTTCTGGCAGCGCACTGTTGCGCTCTCGCAACAAGCGTTTCAAGGTACAGTAGTTTAACGATGATATTTCGAGGGTGCACTGAGCCTGCTGTGGCCGGTGCGGGGGACAAGGGGTTATGTGGCGTCTCATTCTAATGCCGATCTGTTGCTGCTTGGCAATAGTATTGGCGGCCTGTGACCCCGTCACGGTCCGGGAGGCCGCCGTCGAGGCGCCGGCCGTCCCTGCGCCTGTGGACCCGGTCCAGGAGCCAACCGACGTCAAGTATTATCCGTCCGACGAGCCTGTGCGCATGGGACTTGAACAGTTCAATCGCGGCAATTATGGGCTCTCGCAGCGGTATTTCAGGGACGCGGTCGAGAAGTCGCCGAGGGACGTGACGGCCTGGATTGGACTCGCGGCGAGCTATGATCGGTTGCGTCGCTTCGATCTTGCCGATCGGGCTTATGCGCAGGCCATTCGCTTGGGGGGCGAAACCGTTCAGGTCCTCAATGATCAGGGATATTCATACATGCTGCGCGGCAATCTGAGTGCGGCGCGGCGAAAGTTCGAGAAGGCTTATTCGCTCGATCCCTCCAACCCCACCATCGCCAATAACCTCCAGCTCCTCAACGGCAGCCGCAAGTTCATTGAGCGGCCGGCGGAAAATCAACCATAATCAGAACGGTTCAATTTGAATTCTTTTGAGTATTTTACTTATCCGCGCAGCGTTCTGCTTGGAGGACCTTTAAGGCAAGCTTAAAGTCTTTCGCGTATGGCTTATCTCATGAGCCGTCTTTTTAAACTGCAATTCCTGGGACCATTCGCGCTTTTTGCCGCCACGCTTTGCGCCGAATTGGCCGCGCGCGCCCTTCAGTATGACCCGAGCTCCGAACTTCTCTGGTTCATCAATCTCAGGATGTTCGGCATTTTTCAGCGAAGCCACGCAGTGTTGAGCTATTTCGATGCGGTTGATGGATTTCAGTTCTTCGGGCTTGCGCTTCCGATCTTCGGGCTCGCCTGCCTTGGGCTCGCAGCCAAGTCCAGGCTCTCTTTCACGATCGCAACTCACTTGAGCGTAGTTTATGCGGGCTTTTTGGTCTTCTCCTGGCAGGTTGGGGTGCCCACCGTCAAGCAGGCATCGCTTGGATCCATTGCTGTCCCGTCGGGTGTTGGCCTGTACGTGATGGCGACCATTTTAGGGACTTGCTTTCTTTCTTTTGCAATCACGCACCTGCTCTACTTGCGCGCCGTGCGAGAGGAAATTGGAGTTCTGGTAAGTTGGCTGCGAGACCTGTCTCGTTCTCGTCGCAACAACGACATTACTTCTTCGAGCTGCGTGCACGGATTGCCGCGCGCATAGAAAATCCCGAATGAACTGAAGGTGGGGCAGGGAGAAGCAGAGCGATCGTGCGCGTCCGGCCGGTCAACAGCTTGTTCAAGGCTTCTCGACTTTACGCATCGTTCAGGTATTGGCCGTAAAATTTACCCCCCGGCTAGAACAGCGCCCCAATACGCTCAGGATGAGCGATGTCAGCGACAAATCTGTCAATTGTCGACGAAGTCGAAGCAGCACTAAGTGCCAGCTCGCCAGAAAGATGCCTGGAAACGGTCAAGCGTGTAACCGATCTGTTTCTGTCATCCGCCGGCACCTATCAAAGCGAACAGATCGAGCTGTTCGACAAGGTGCTCGAACGCCTCATCAAGACAGTCGAGATTCGCGCAATTGCTGATGTTAGCGCGCGCATCGCTCTCGCTGAATTGAGCGCACAGCTCGCGCCCGTTTCCCAGGCTCCCCCATCGGTTGTCCGCCGGCTTTCAAAGAACGATGAGATTAGCGTCGCCAAACCCGTTTTGATGGAATCTGCCCGTTTGAGCGCCGAGGATCTGATCGAGGTTGCGCAAACCAAAAGTGAGCAGCACCTGCTGGCAATCGCGGGGCGTTGGTGGTTGACAGAAGTTGTCACTGACGCCCTTCTGGCCCGCCGGTACCCGTCCGTGAGCCGGCGGATCGTCAATAATCCCGGGGCGAGAGTTTCCTCGAGCGGATTCGCAATAGTCGTGGCGCAAGCGGAATCCGACCCCGAACTGGCAATCGAAACCGGGATCCGCGTCGACCTCCCGCCGGTCCTCCGCGATCAACTACTGCGTAAGGCGACCGAAACGGTCCGATCGCGGCTGTTGTCGCGTGCGCCTCCGTACCTCTTTGAGGAAATACGAACTGCGATTGCTGCCGTCGCCGAGGGTGTGAGCCGCGATATGTCCAAGGCATACGACTTCACCGAGGCCGAGCGCGTCGTTGCATTGCTTAAAAACGAGGGCGAACTAAACGAAGCGGCTTTGCTTCGCTTCGCCAAACAACGAAAATATGAAGAGACCGTCGTCGCACTCGCTCAGCTATCTCAGTCCACTATTGAGGTTGTTCGCCCATTGATGCAAAGCCTTCGCGACGACGGCGTCCTTGTCCCCTGCAAGGCGGCGGAATTGAACTGGCAGACAGTTAGCGTGGTCCTGAACAGCCGATTTACGACCGGTTCCTTGAACCCTCTTGAGTTGGCGAAAGCACAACGCCAATTCGATTCCATGACCGCCGACGATGCCCGTCGCTTGCTAAGGTTCTGGCAAGTGCGACCCTCAGGTCATGAGTAAAACGAAACGGTGCCTGCATTTCATGCGGTAAGGTGTGGGAAGGGGAGGAAGTTGGTTGCGGGCGATGCGCGTCCTCAATCTCACTGCCATATTGACCTTCGCTGGTTGCGGCGTTGCGCGATCACAGCACGCTCGTTGGCTCGCTCAATATCGCGCTCGATCTCCATCCGGCCCAATCGCAATCACGGTTTTCGACTCAAACTCCCCAATCCAAACCAGCGGGGCCTCTACACCTACGATTCGCATAAGGTATATTATGGAATATTTATCCCTGCGACATTTCAGGGACTTGTAGCTGGATTTTCATAAACCGCGCCGGCAGCGCCGGGCCCCGTATGATGCTATTTATAAGAAAATCAGGGAGACACAGATGGGCTTTTCGCGACGTGCGCTATTGAAGGCCTCGGCGGCCTCGGCGGTGATGGGTAGCGTGGGCGCGCCGTTCGTTGCGCGAGCACAAGTTGCCGAGTTCACCTACAAATTTGCCAATAACCTGCCGGATTCGCACCCGCTGAATATTCGGGCCAAGGAAATGGCGGCCGCAATCAAGACCGAGACCAATGGTCGTTTCGATATGCAGATTTTCCCGAATAACCAGCTTGGTGCCGACACCGATGTGTTGAGCCAGTTGCGTTCCGGAGGCGTCGAGTTCTTCACCATGTCCGGCCTGATCCTGGCGACGCTGGTCCCGGCCGCTTCGATAAACGGAATGGGCTTTGCCTTCCCGGATTATCCGACGGTGTGGAAGGCGATGGACGGCGACCTCGGGGCCTTTGTGCGCAGAGAGGTTGCCAAGGCCAACATCGTGGCGTTCGAAAAGATATGGGACAATGGTTTCCGGCAGACCACGTCCTCGACCAGGCCGATCAACGGACCCGGCGACTACAAGGGCTTCAAAATCCGGGTGCCGGTGTCTCCGCTCTGGACCTCGATGTTCAAGGCCTTCGACGCCGCGCCCGCTTCGATCAATTTCAACGAGGTCTATTCGGCCCTGCAGACCAAGATTGTCGAAGGCCAGGAGAATCCGCTGGCGTTGATCTCGACTGCAAAACTGTTTGAGGTGCAGAAATACTGCTCTTTGACCAATCATATGTGGGACGGCTACTGGTTCCTGGCCAACCGCCGCGCCCTGGATGCCCTACCTGCCGATGTGCGTGGGATCGTCGAGAAAAACGTTAACGGCGCCGCGCTCAAGGCCCGCGCCGACACCGAAAAGCTCAATGCGACGGTACGCGAGGAACTTGCGGGCAAGGGACTGATCTTCAATCAGCCGGACACCGCGCCCTTCCGCGAGAAGTTGCGCTCAGCCGGGTTCTATTCCGAATGGAAAGGAAAATACGGCGAGGAGGCGTGGGCGATCCTGGAGAAATCCGTCGGCAAGCTGTCATAACGTAATTTCAGGGGCGATGATGGCACAGGCCGACGCAACACAGGCGGCGACCGGCGGGGTGGTGTCCCCTCGCCGCCGCTCCGTCGCCGCAAGTCTCGAAGCCTCGCTCGGAATGCTGGTTGAGGTTCCGGCGGCATTGCTGGTCGTCGCCGAGATCATCACGCTCTTTGCAGGTGTCGTCGCGCGGTACGGCCTGCAACGCCCTTTGATATGGTCGGACGAACTGGCCTCGATCCTGTTTCTGTGGCTGGCGATGTTCGGAGCCGTGGTCGCGTTCCGGCGTTCAGAACATATGCGAATGACGGCCGTCGTCGCCAGCGCGACGCCTGCCATACGCGCCTATCTCGATGTCGTAGCGACCTGCGCTGCGCTCGCCTTCTTGCTCCTGATCGTCGCACCGTCCTGCCAATACGCCTACGAGGAAAGCTTCATCACCACGCCGGCGCTGCAAATCTCCAATACCTGGCGCGCGGTGGCGCTGCCGGTCGGCATCGGCCTGATGGCGTTGTTTGCCCTGCTGCGGCTGGCGCGGGTTGGCGACGTCAGGCTGGTGCTGCGAGCCGCGCTGTCGGTCGCGCTGCTGGTTGCAGTATTCTGGCTGGCGACGCCTTGGCTGCGTCCGCTCGGCAATATCAATCTGGTGATTTTCTTTGTCGGTGTGGTCGGCTTCTGCGTCTTTGCCGGCGTACCGATCGCCTTCGCGTTTGGATTGGCAATCTTCGGATACCTCGCGCTGACGACGCGCACGCCGCTGACAGTGCTGGTCGGCCGGATGGACGAGGGCATGAGCCATCTGATCCTGCTCGCGGTGCCGCTGTTCATTTTTCTCGGCCTGCTGATCGAAATGGCCGGCATGGCGCGCGCGATGGTGGCGTTTCTGGCAAGCCTGCTCGGCCATGTGCGCGGCGGTCTTAACTACGTGCTGGTCGGCGCGATGTATTTGGTCTCGGGCATTTCCGGTTCGAAGGCCGCCGACATGGCGGCGGTGGCGCCGGTGCTGTTTCCGGAAATGAAGCAGCGCGGAGCCCGGCCGGGGGACCTGGTCGCCCTACTCGCTTCCACCGGTGCGCAGACTGAAACCATTCCGCCGAGTCTTGTCCTGATCACCATCGGCTCGGTGACGGGAGTTTCAATTTCAGCGCTGTTCACCGGCGGCCTCCTGCCCGGCGTGGTGCTCGCCATCACGTTGTCGGCCTTGGTATGGTGGCGCTATCGCGGCGAGGACCTCAGTCACGTCAAGCGCGCAAGTATTTCCGAGATCGTCCGCACCTTCGTCATCGCCCTGCCCGCGCTCGCGCTACCCTTCGTTATCCGTGCCGCCGTGGTCGAGGGCATCGCGACCGCGACCGAGGTGTCCACGATCGGGATCGTCTACGGCTTTGTCGTCGGTCTCTTGATCTATCGCCAGTTCGACTGGCGGCGGCTGATGCCGATGTTGGTTGAAACCGCCTGCCTGTCGGGCGCGATCCTCTTGATCATCGGTACCGCCACCGGCATGGCCTGGGGATTGACCCAGTCCGGGTTTTCGCGGGCGCTGGCCGCCGCGATGACCGGCCTGCCCGGCGGTTCGGCCTCCTTCATCGCGGTATCGATCATGGCCTTCACGGTGCTCGGTAGCGTGCTCGAAGGTATTCCGGCGATCGTGCTGTTTGGTCCGCTGTTGTTTCCGATCGCGCGCGCCGTCGGCGTACACGAGGTCCATTATGCCATGGTTATCATCCTCGCCATGGGCATCGGATTGTTCGCCCCTCCCTTCGGAGTGGGATATTATGCCGCCTGCGCCATCGGCCGGGTGGACCCGGCCGATGGCATTCGCCCGATCTGGGGCTATCTGCTGGCGTTGATGGCAGGCTTGATCATTGTCGCCATTTTTCCGTGGATCTCGATCGGGTTCCTCTAGTTGTTTTAAGGGATTGGAAGGTGACCGATGGGTGGACAGCAAAACCAGTACAGCATCGGCTTGGGGAAGACCCCCGCCAATTTCGTGGCTTTGACACCGCTGAGCTTTCTGGCGCGCACGGCTGCGATCTACCCTGATCAAACCAGCACCGTTTACGAAGACCGCGTCTTTACCTGGTCCGAGACTCACGCGCGTTGCCGGCGTTTTGCATCGTATCTGGCGCGCCGGGGCATCGGTTTCGGCGATACGGTCGCGGCGATGCTGCCAAATATTCCGGCGATGAACGAAGCGCACTTTGCCGTACCGATGGCGGGCGCCGTGCTCAACGCGCTGAACATCCGGCTGGACGCGGCCTCGATTGCCTTCCAGCTCGACCATGGTGGCGCGAAGATCATCCTGGTCGATCCTGAATTCTCCGGCGTGATCGCCGAGGCCTTGTCACTGATGAAGGGTGAAAAACCCTACGTGATCGACGTTGACGATAAGGCGTTCGGTGGCGGAAAGCGGATCGGCGAGATCGAATACGAGGAAACACTGGCGCAAGGCGATGAAAGTTTCATTCTTCGCCTACCGCAAGACGAATGGGACGCCATCGCACTCAGTTACACCTCGGGGACGACCGGTAATCCCAAGGGCGTGGTCACGCATCACCGCGGCGCCTATCTCAACGCGATCAGCAACATCCTTGCCGCCAATCTTGGCCAGCATCCGGTCTATCTCTGGACGCTGCCGATGTTCCATTGCAACGGTTGGTGCTTTCCCTGGACCGTCGCCGCTGCGGCCGGAACCAACGTCTGCCTTCGCAAGGTCGAGCCTGCGAAAATCTTCGAACTGATTTCAAGGCACGGCGTCACGCACATGTGCGGCGCGCCGATCGTCTATAACACCCTGATCAACGCGCCCGGCGCGCCGAATAAATCCGCCGCTCGGCCCGTGGTTGGCCTGATCGCCGGCGCAGCGCCGCCGGTTGCCGTGCTCGAGGGCGCCGAAAGCATCGGCGTCAAGCTCACGCATGTCTATGGCCTGACCGAAGTTTACGGTCCCGCCTCCGTCTGCGCGGAGCAGCCCGGCTGGGACGACTTGCCGGCCGATCAACGCGCCCAGCTCAAGCGCCGGCAAGGCGTGTCCTACCCGCTTCAGGAAGCCGTCACGGTGATCGATCCCAATACCATGCGCGAGGTGCCGCGTGACGGCGAGACCATCGGCGAGGTGATGTTCCGCGGCAATATCGTGATGAAGGGCTATCTCAAGAACGAGAAGGCCACGAATGAAGTTTTCGCCGGCGGCTGGTTCCACACCGGCGACCTCGGCGTACTCGATGAGCACGGCTACGTCATCATCAAGGATCGTTCAAAGGACATCATCATTTCCGGGGGCGAAAACATCTCCTCAGTGGAGGTTGAGGACGTGCTCTACAAGCATCCTGCGGTGCTATTTGCGGCCGTTGTCGCCAAACCCGATGGAAAATGGGGCGAAGTGCCGTGTGCCTTCGTCGAACTGAAGCAAGGTGCGCAGGCCACGGAAGCCGAGATCATCGCTTTTTGTCGCGCCCAGATCCCGGGGTTCAAGACACCGAAGGCGGTAGTGTTCGGTCCGATTCCCAAGACCTCAACCGGAAAGATCCAGAAATTCATGCTGCGCGAACAGGTCCATTCGGTCAAGGCGATCTTGGCCTAAGAATTGAGCTTGGCGTGTTGCGGCTAATGCGACATCGGGCTGTTGCGGGCTGCTTTCAGCCAGAGGAACCAGGAGCGGTCGTACTGCGTGCTAATGGTTTTGGTCGTCCCGACCGTCTCTTCCTCGGTGAGGTAGGTGATCGGTCCAAGCCGCATCGCCTCCATCTGCAGCCGTGCGCCGACTTCGGTATAGACTGCCCGAAACACCGCCTGACGTAGCGTGGCGCCGACGACGGTCGACCCATGGCCGCGCATCAGGACGGCCGGTCCCTTGCCCAGGCTTTCCGCCAAAGCCGCGCCGAGCTTGCCGCTGGTGACCAGGAGATCGCTTCCCGGCCCTGCGAAGTCGCGGATTTCGAAGACCGGCGTTCCCTTCTCGCTCAGGAATCCGCACATGTGACAGACCGGGCGCAGCTTGGTGCCCGCCACCACACTGAATGGAACGACGGAGGGCGAATGGCTGTGCACGACGGACATAACGTCCTGCCGCTTGCGGTAGATCTCGCCGTGGATGAATCGTTCAAGGTATGCGGCAGGCGCATCCGGCTGAACCGGATTGCCGTCGAGGTCGAACTCCAGCACATCCTTTTCCGTGACCAGCGCGGGTGCCATGCTGCGGGCGAGCAGAAAGCGGTCGGGCCGCTCCGGATGCCGTGCGCTGACATGACCGAAACCGTCCACCACGCCCTGATCGAACAGAATATGGTTGGCGTCGACCAGTTCGCGGATGACGGATGCAACGGATTCGGATGCGGCGTTGGACATAGCGGAATTTCCCTGTTTTCTTATGCTCGGACGAAATAGAAGAACCCATACATATAAGGGAGCGTCCTGATGAGCAAACTGCAGCCCTCCGTCGCCATCGGTGACTATGACCGGATGCGTCCCCTGGTTGACGGTCTAGTCCAGATCGACAGCGTCGATGCGCAGTTCATGCTGCTCGATCCGGAGGAGATATTTTTCCGAGCGTTCCGCCACGCCGATTTCGATATTTGCGAGCTCTCGCTCTCCAGCTACAGCGTCAAGACGGCGTCCGGAACAAGCCCGTACATCGCCGTGCCCGTGTTCCCGTCCCGCGCCTTCCGGCATACTTCGATCTACGTCCGCACCGATCGGATCAAGTCGCCCGCCGACCTCAGGGGTCGCCGTGTCGGTGTGCCGGAATATCAGCTCACCGCGAATATCTGGGTCCGTCTGTTTCTCGAGGAAGACTATGGCGTTCGCCCCGCCGACATCACCTGGGTTCGCGGCGGCTACGAGCAACCCGGTCGCATCGAGAAGATCAAACTCAACCTGCCGGCCGACGTCGTCGTCGAGAATGCGCGCGCGGATGTCACCATTTCCGATTTGCTGGCAAACGGCGAGCTGGACGCGGTGATCGGGCCACGTGCGCCCTCCTGTTTCGACCGCGGTCATCCGAATGTTGGCTATCTCTTCGCCGATCCGCAGCAGACCGCAACCGACTGGTATCGGCGCACGCGTCTCTTTCCGATTATGCACACGCTGGGGATTCGCCGCGCGCTAGCAGAACAGCATCCATGGTTGCCGGTTGCGGTCTACAAGGCGTTCGAGCGCGCGAAAGCGATCGCAGTCGCAAAGCTCGCCGATACGTCCGCCACCAAGGTGACACTTCCGTTTGTCGAGGAGCAGTTGCGGGCGGCTCGTCATCTGATGGGGGAGGATTTCTGGTCCTATGGACTGGAGCCGAACCGGCACGTACTGAGCCGATTCCTCGCGCGTCATCATGCCGAGGGGTTATCGGCTCGTTTGCTCGCGCCGGAGGAATTGTTCCATCCGGCCTCGCTGGAGCTGCACAAGATATAAGAAGGTTCGGATCGCTCGCGGGTCATCCCGTCTGCTCAAGCGTTAGGCGCATGCCGTCATAGGCCGGGACGACCTGCGGGGGCAGGCTCTGACGCAGCACCTCGTAATCCAGGTCGGAGTGCATGTTGGTGATAATGGCGCGACGCGGGTTGAATCGGTCGATCCAAGCCAGGGCCTCGTTGACGCTGAAGTGGCTGGGGTGCCCGGTATAGCGGAGTCCATCGATAATCCAGAGATCGAGGTTTTGCAGAGAAGGCCAACTCGCTTTCGGGATGTCACAGACGTCGGGCGTGTAGGCGGCGTCGCCGATCCGGTAGCCGAGCGCCGGAATATTTCCGTGCTCCAGAATGAACGCTGAAAGCGTTACCGGGCCGCCCTTCCCCTCGATCGTGCGGCTCTCGCCGGCCTCGATGCCATGCTGGTCCAGGATCGGGGGATATTCGCTGCCAGGGGGTGAGACGAAGCAATAGGAGAAGCGCTGCAGGATGTGCTCCGCCGTGGAGCGGTTCAAATAAACCGGAATGCGCCGGCGCTGATGCAGCACTACGGAGCGCAGATCATCGATGCCGTGGGTCTGATCGGCGTGCTCGTGGGTCAGGAACACCGCGTCGATGTGGTCGACATGGGCGTCGATCAACTGCTCGCGCAGGTCGGGCGAGGTATCGATCACGATCCGCGTGACGCCTTGATCTGCGCTACGCTCGACAAGCAGTGAACAGCGACGGCGGCGATTCTTCGGGTTTTTGGGATCGCAAGCGCCCCAGCCAAGCGCGGGCCGCGGAACACCGGCGGAGGAACCACAGCCGAGGATCGTGAGCGTAAGCGTCATCCCGCAGCTTTCGGCGCCGGCACCTTGCTGAACAGGCGGAAAAAATTCTCAGTGGTTTGCCGCGAAATCTCCTCCAGCGAGACCCCGCGCGTCTCCGCGAGCACCTTGGCAATTTCGACCACATAGGCGGGTTCATTGCGCTTGCCGCGATATTTTCCCGGCGCCAGATACGGTGCATCGGTCTCGACCATGATGCGGTCGGACGGCAGTTCGGCGGCGAGGTCGCGCAAGCTTTGCGACTTCTTGAAAGTCAGAATCCCCGTGAATGAGATCGAAAGGCCCAGCGAAATGGCCTTCATCGCAAGCTCACGTCCACCCGTGTAGCAATGCAGCACCGCCCGAAACGCTCCCTTGGCCATTTCGTCTTCGAGGATGCGGCCGCAGTCGTCGTCGGCTTCGCGGGTATGGATCACAAGCGGCAAGCCGGTCGCGCGCGCGGCGGCGATATGGGCCCGAAAGCCGCGCTCTTGGTTTTCACGCGAGCCATGCTGGTAGAAATAATCGAGGCCCGCCTCGCCAAACGCCACGATCTTCGGGTGACGCGCCAGTTCGACCAGCTCGCTGGCGGGGATACCGTCCTCTTCATCGGCTTGATGCGGATGCGTGCCGACCGAGCCATAGACTTGCGGAAATCGCTCCGCGATCGCCAACAGAGCGTCCAGGCGTCTTACCCGCGTCGAGATGGTAAGAATGCGACTAATGCCGGCAGACGTAGCCCGTTTGACGATGCCATCGAGGTCATCGGCAAAATCGGGGAAGTCGAGATGGCAGTGGCTGTCGACAAGCATCGGCTTCAAACCGCTCATGCCGCCGTTGGCTCGATATACCGCGGAAATACCGGCGCGGGCGCAGGAAGTACTGTGCCCGGCTCGATCCGCGTGGCCAGCGCCGCAAAATTGCGCGATCCGGGGTGATCGGGAATGCCGAGAATATCGAGCAACTTTGTCGATGCCTCCGGCATCGCCGGCTGCGCCAGAATGGCGATCTGGCGCACGACTTCGGCAGTCACGTAGAGCACCGTGCGCTGGCGGCCCGGATCGGTCTTCGCCAGCGCCCAGGGCGCTTCACCTGCGAAATAACGGTTGGCCTCCGCGACGACAGCCCAGACCGCATTGAGCGCTTGATGAATCTGCTGGGTTGCCATCGCTGTCCGCGCAAGCGCGATCATGCCGTCGGCCTCCGCCAGAATCGCCTTGTCGTTGTCGGAGAACGCGCTCGGCTCGGGTAGCACGCCCTGAAATTGCTTTGCGATCATCGAGAGCGAGCGTTGCGCCAGATTGCCGAGATCGTTGGCGAGATCGGCGTTGATGCGGGCGACGATGGCCTCATGATTGTAGCTGCCGTCCTGGCCGAACGGTACCTCGCGCAGGAAGAAATAGCGTATCTGGTCGACGCCGTATTGGTTGGCGAGGTTGAAGGGATCGACGACGTTGCCGACTGATTTCGACATCTTCTCTCCCCGGTTGAACAGGAAGCCGTGAGCATAGACGCGTTTTGGCAGCTCGATGCCCGCCGACATCAGGAATGCCGGCCAATACACCGCGTGAAAGCGGATGATGTCCTTGCCGATGATGTGAACATCGGCGGGCCAGTAATGCCAGCTAGGATCGTTCTCGTCGGGAAAACCGACCCCGGTGATGTAATTGGTGAGTGCATCGACCCAGACATACATCACGTGCTCGGGATCGCCGGGGACCTTGACGCCCCAGTTGAAGGTCGTGCGTGAAATCGACAGGTCCCGCAAACCGCTCTTGACGAAGCTTATGACCTCGTTCTTGCGTGAGTCTGGCCCGATGAAATCCGGCTGCGATTCATACAGCTTGAGCAGCTTGTCCTGGTAGGCGGAGAGTTTGAAGAAATAGCTTCTCTCCTCCACCCATTCGACCGGGGTGCTCTGCGGCCCGACGCGCACATTGTCGGCATCGAGCACGGTTTCGTCGGCGGCGTAGTAAGCTTCGTCGCGCACGGAATACCAGCCGGAATAGCTGTCGAGATAGATGTCACCGCTATCGGCCATCCGCTTCCAGATTTCGCGGCTGGAACGGTGATGTTGCTCCTCGGTGGTGCGGATGAAGCGGTTGAACGAGATGTTCAGCCGCTCATCCATTGCCTTGAAACGGCCGGCGTTGCGTTTGGCAAGATCGGCCGGCAGCATGCCTTCGCTCTCAGCGGTCTGAATCATTTTCAGGCCGTGTTCGTCGGTGCCGGTGAGAAAAAAAACATCCTTGCCATCGAGCCGCTGAAAGCGCGCCATGGCGTCGGTCGCGATCGCCTCATAGGCATGGCCGATATGTGGGGCGCCGTTCGGGTAAGCTATCGCGGTGGTGATGTAGAAGGAGTTTCTGGTCGACGTGGCCGGCAGTTTCGTTGGGGCGGCGGCTTTCGGAGTTTCAATCGAATGTTTTCCCGCCGGTGACGGCCTCGACGCGACGATCGCTTTGTTCGGCGCCGCATCTTTCTTCGACACCCTGCTTTTGGCGGATTTGTTCGGCGATTTCTTCGTACTCGCCTTTTTGGAAGACTTCTTCGCCTTTCGCGCTCCGGCTTTCGCCCTTTTCGCGCGCTTTCTCAGTGCCAGCGGCTTGGCGCCCGCCGATTTGCGGACCCGCTTGCCGGCCTTCTTTTTGATAATCCTTTTCTTGGCCTTCGCCACCACAATTTCCTTTTGCTCACACGAGATTGTCGGGAACGAGCAGCGTCGGCGCGCCTAGCGCGTCGCCTCCGCAAGCATCCCAAACACCGAGAATACCAGCGGCTTTCGCTCGAGATTGTATTCTGCGGTGTCGCGCGCGGCGCGGTTGATCTTTTCCCATACCTCCGCCAGCCGTGCAAGGCGCGGCAGGTTGGCGTTGGAATCGTCGATGCGTAGGCGCGCGCTCATCCAGCGATCGACACTGTCGATAAAGGTGGCCAGCGCGATCTTGTCGCTGCCGCCGAGTGCGTCGCCCAGGGCGTGCAATTCGCGCGGATCGATCTGCGGCAGGTTGGCGAGCAGCGCTGCGGTCCGCTGGTGAAGTCTTACGGCGTCACCGCCAAGCAGCGTCAGGGCGCGCGCGACACTCCCCTCGGCGGCGTCGGCAGCCTCCAGCAACGAAGGATCGTCGATGGGAAAGTTCGCGGCATTGCTCGCCGCCATGATGACGTCAGCGGTAGAGAGTGGCCGGAGCGAAAGCCTGCGGCAGCGTGAAAGGATAGTCGGCAATACCCGCCCCGGCGCATGGCTGACGAGAAGGAACAGGGATTGCCGCGGCGGCTCCTCAAGAATTTTGAGCAAGGCGTTGGCAGCATTGGGATTAAGTTCGTCGACGGTATCGACGATGCAAACCCGCCAGCCTTCAACCGCGGCGGTCGAACCGAAAAACGCGATCGTCTCCCTTGTTTCATCGACGGTGATAACCGTGCGCATCACCCCCTTGTCGTTCGGTGTCCGCTGCAGGACGAGAATCCCGCCATGCGCGCCTGCCGCGATGCGGCGCGCGACCGGATCAGATGGATCGACCTCAAGCGTGTTGACGCGCTCAACATCCTTCGCAAGCGGATCGCGATGGGCAAGCACAAACCGCGCCATTCGGTAGGCAAGTGTCGCCTTACCGATGCCTTGCGCTCCCCCGATCAACCAGGCATGGGGAATTCGTCCACTTCGATACGCCTTCAACAAGGCCGTTTCGGCGTCGCGGTGACCGAACAAGACAGCGGTTTCGCGGGGATGAGGGACCGAGATTTGTGTGTCGACTTGACGTGCGCTCATGCGGGACTCGTCACATTGCCCGTAGCTGTTGCCAAGAAGCGGTCGCGCAAGGCCGTCCAAATATGAGCCGCAACGATATTCGGCTCAGGGGTGGCATCGATCAAAACGCATCGTTGTGGTTCGGCCGTGGCGATCTGCCGGTACGCCTCGCGCAATTGCTGATGAAATTTGACGTCTTCGGCCTCAAACCTGTCGGCTGCGCCGGTACCACGACGCGCGGCGGCACGCTTGAGGCCGACCTCGATGGGGACATCCAGGATAATGGTCAAATCCGGTTTCAGGTCGCCGATGGTGACCCGCTGCATCGCGTTCAGTACGCTCGGCGTCACCTTGCCGAGGGCGCCTTGATATACCCGCGTGGAATCCGAAAAGCGGTCGCAGAGCACCCACAATCCCTGTTTGAGGGCCGGTTCGATGATCGTCCGCACATGATCATCGCGCGCGGCCGCAAACAGCAATGTTTCCGCCTCGGGGCCCAGAAGCTTGCCCATTCCAGACAATACCAGATGCCGGATGATTTCCGCGCCGACCGATCCCCCTGGTTCGCGAGTGACAATGACGCGCAATTTCGCGGTGGCAAGCCGCTCGGCGAGCAACTTGATTTGCGTCGATTTTCCGGACCCCTCGCCGCCCTCAAAGGAGATGAAGCATCCGCGTCCAGGAGTTCGTTTGACCGCTGCCTCCGCCATTGTCAAAGCTTCTCAGCGCCGGCGCGAATCACCCCGATCACCAGTTCGCTCGCGCCATCGATGGCCCGCCGCATTGTCGATCCTCGACCAATCGACTCGGCCGCATAAACCGGCGCCTCTATGGCAATGTTGCCGCCGCGCCAGACCTTGACCAGGCCGACCTGCTGGCCGGACTCGACCGGCGCGCGGACCGGTCCGCTATAGACGACGCGTGCAATCAATTTATCGGTGCCGTTTTTCTGGACCATGACCTTGATCGGCTCGCGGCTGGAAAGCTTCAGCGAACGGCTCTCGCCGCCAAAGACCTTCGCGTAACCTATTGTCTGGTCCGCCGCGAACAAGGTTCGCGCCTCGAAGTTGCGAAATCCCCATTCGAGCATTTTCTTCGCTTCGGCTGCGCGGTCGTCGGGATCATCGAGGCCGTTGATGGCGACGATCAAACGTATGCCGTTCTGCACCGCGGAGCCGACCATGCCGTAACCGCCGTCTTTGGTATATCCGGTCTTCAGCCCGTCGGCCCCCTCGAGCGAGTTCAGCAGGGGATTGCGGTTCTGCTGCCGGATCTTGTTCCAGGTGAATTCTTTCTCGCCGAAAAGTTTATAGAATTCGGGGTAAGTCTGGATGATGTGACGTGCGAGCTTGGCAAGCTCACGCACGCTCATCTTGTTGCCGGGATCGGGAAGGCCGTTGGAGTTGGCGAAGGTGGACCGG
>DATGGY010000241.1:0-7781 GCA_035308285.1 Bradyrhizobium sp.
GTCACGTCCCCAAGAGGCCGCCCGGGTTCCCGAGACGCCCCGCGTCATCGCAGCCCCGGCCCCCGCGCCGGTCGTGACCGCGCCGCCGGTCCAGCTCCAGCCCTTGCCGCCGCCGATCCAGGTTTCCACGCCGCCGGCAGATGGCAAACCGCCTTATCCGCCCACGGCGCGGGCTGACGATCCACATCGTCCGACGCCGCCGGCCGATATTCCCGACCCGCGGCCGCCGCTCGATCTGAGGGCTGACGCGGCGGATACCTCCCCGCACGAGCGCCCCTCCGTCGCCGAAGACATGCTTTCGGCGGCGAAATCGATGTTCCGCTCGGTGTTGCCGAAATAGTTTTTCGCTTGCTCTGAACGGCACCGCCCCGATCAGGTCGGAGGCGGGTTTGCGTTTGAGGTGATTTCAGAACGTCTCGTAGGCTTGGCCCGGCTTGCTGCCAACGCGGGCAAAGCCGCTTCGCGCGGTTTCATCCTTCGGGCGCAGGTTGATGGCGCGGCCATAGGAACCGGCGGCCTTGTTCTTGTCGCCGAGGCGCTCATAGGCGAGCCCTCGGGTAATCCAGATCTGCGCGTTCTGCGGATCGTCCTGCACCGCCTCGTCGAGATCGGCCGCGGCCTCCTTGGCCTTGCCCAAGGCCAGATTGCTCAGCGCACGGCCGAGCAGTGGCTCGGCCTGTTGCGGTGTGAGACCGTTCGCCGTGGTGAAATCGTCGATCGCGAACTGATGCTGTTTTTCGCTCTGATAAAGCAGGCCGCGATTGTAATAGGCCTCGGCGTCGTCGGGGCGAAGCGCGATCGCCTTGTTGAAATCCTGGAGCGCTTCTGCCGCCTGGTTGCGCGCCTTGTAGACCATGCCGCGGCCAAGCCAGGCCGGCGCGTAGTTGGGATCGAGCGCCAGCGCGCGTTCATAATCGCTTATCGCCTGGTCGAGCCGCTTGGTCTTGCGATAAATCAGGCCACGGTTGGCGAACGCCTGTCCGTAATTGGGGTCGAGGCTGATGGCCTTGTTGAAATCGGCCAGTGCTTCCTCGGTCTTTCCAGCCTGCGCCAGTACCGATCCGCGCATGTTGTAAGCCTGCGGATTGTTGGGGTTGTTCTTGATGGTCTCGCCGAGCGATGCGATGTTGGTCGAGGCCGCGAGCTGCGCGGGCTCCTGCTTTGGCTCCGAAGACCGTGTCAGCGATTCCAGCGACATCGTGCAGCCGCCGAGCGCGATGGCGATCAATACGATCGCCGCCGGCGCGCGCGGATCGAAACGCAAAGTCGCTGAACAAACTCCAGTAACCGGGACGGCCATATTGCAGAACACTCACGCGCTTACGCGGGTTACTCGTAGCCTGCCGCGCCACGAAATGCATCGGTCAAATTGCCTGTGCTGGCAATGATCCCGTTAACGACTCGCAACCTGGCGGGTGTGGCGCTCGACGAGGTGCCAAAAACTATTCCCCGGTTCAACGGTTCCACCGTAGGTTATGATGCCGGGTGAGGTAAAGCCGTGGGAGGAACCAATGTCCGATGCACACGCGTCCCGCTCCGCAGGGAGCGGCGCCATCAATCCCTGTACGCTTTCGGCAAGCGAACTGGCAAGGCTGATCGCGCAGGGCACTATCACCGCGCGCGAGGCGGTCGATGCCTACATCGCGCAAATAGAGCGGGTGAACGGCGCGCTGAGGGCAGTCGTCGTCAAGCGCTACGATGAGGCGCGCGCCGAGGCCGATGCGATCGACCATCGCCGCGCACGAGGCGAGATTTTACCGCCACTGGCGGGCGTGCCGATCACCGTCAAGGAATGCCTCGATCTCGCAGGCACCGCGTCGACCTTCGGTCTGCCCGGCCGCGTCGAGATGCGCGCAAAGACCGACGATCCTTATGTCGGACGGTTGCGCACCGCTGGCGCGATTGTCGTCGCCAAGACGAATGTCGCGCAGCTCCTGATCTATACCGAAAGCGACAATCCGGTTTACGGCCGGACCAACAATCCTTTCAACCTCGAGCGGTCGTGCGGGGGCAGTAGCGGCGGCGAGGGAGCGATTCTCAGCGTGGGCGCCTCCGCGCTTGGCTTGGGCACCGACATCGGCGGCAGTGTCCGGATTCCGGCTGCGTTCTGCGGGATTTCATCGCTGCGCCCAACCGCCGGCCGCTGCCCCGATGTCGGGCGAGGCAGCATTGCAATCGGCCAACGCGCGGTGGTCAGTCAGGTCGGGCCGTTGGGGCGCTTCGTCGAAGACCTTGCGCTCGCACTTCAACTGATCAACGGAGGTCACGGCATCGATACGCTCGCAAATGTTCCGCTCGGCGATTTCCGCAAAGTCGATGTCGCGGGACTTCGGGTCGCGGTTGTGACTGACGATGGTGTCATGGCGCCATCGGCTGCGGTCGCGCGCGGCGTCGGTGAAGCCGCGGAAATCCTGAGCGCGGCCGGCGCCCAAATCATACCCTGGAGCGCTCTGTCCGGCGCCGAAGCCACGGAGCTCATTCTCGGCAGCTTCAGCGCCGACCGGGGACGCGGCCTGCGCGATCTCCTCCGCGGCGGCAAGGTGGATCCGCGCGTGGGCCAAAACCTGTTGCTGGCGCGTTTGCCGCACTGGTTGCGGCGGACCATTGCAGCGTTGCTGTCGCTGGTGGGTCAGAAGCGGACAGCCGCCATCGTCCGGGGTTTCGCTTCGGGGTCGGCGTTCGACTATTGGCAAATCACGGAGCGGGTGATGGAGTTTGAGGCACGCTTTCGCGACGCGCTTGAGCGGGCCAAGGGCGGGCCGATCGATCTCGTCCTGATGCCGGCCTATGCCGTGCCCGCCGTCCGGCACAAGGCCACGATCAACATGCCCTTTGCCGGTTCCTATGCGCTGTTTTCGCCGCTTCTCGGCTATCCCGCAGGCGTCGTGCCGGTCACTTGCGTACGTCCTGACGAGGAGACAGGACGCCGCAAGACCTTCGACGTCGTGGAGAGAACCGCCTTCGAGACCGATCGCGGCAGCGCGGGCCTGCCGATCGGCGTACAGCTCATGGGTCGGCCCTGGCGCGACGACGTGGTGCTGGCGGCCATGCATACGATCGAACGGGCGGCGCGCCAGGAAACGGATTTTCCCGTCGCGCCGAAGCTATAGGCGGGCTCCGACCCGAAAACGCTTGCCCAAAAACGATGACGCGGGCCAAGCGGCCCGCGCCATCGAAATTAAACGGCAATATCGATCAGCCGCGCGATCCGCGGCCCCCGCGGCCGGCACCCGGACCGCCACGCTCCATGCCGGCACCTGCGCCGCCGAATACCGGCTTCGGCTTCATCGGCAACAAGCCCTCGCGCTGCAACTTCTTGCGGGCAAGCTTGCGCGCACGGCGCACGGCTTCGGCCTTTTCGCGGGCCTTCTTCTCGGAGGGCTTTTCATAGTGACCGCGGAGTTTCATCTCGCGGAAAATACCCTCGCGCTGCATCTTCTTCTTCAGCGCCTTGAGGGCTTGATCGACATTGTTATCGCGAACGAGAACCTGCACGCGGCATCCTCTTTCCATTAGTCGGATTGGATTCTGGTAAAGCCAAAGGGCGGGCAAAAGGCCGAGCCCCTGACCTTGAGCGCGCGGATGTATCAGACAAAGGCAAGAATGTCCACCGGCGTAAACGCAAATGCGCGCGCCAAATGCGGCCAAATCCGGTCGCGGGCGCCGATCAGGCGGTCTTTGGCGGCTTGGCGGCCTGCCTAACCTCGGTCACGTGCCCCATCTTGCGGCCCGGCCGTGCCGCGCCCTTGCCGTAGAGGTGGACGCTGGCGCCTGGAACCGTCAGCCATTGCTGGTAGCTGTCGATTTCGTCCCCGATCAGGTTGGTCATCGTGATCGGACCATGACGGACCGGCTTACCCAGCGGCCAACCGGCGATCGCGCGGATGTGCTGCTCGAACTGCGAAATCGACGCGCCGTCCAGCGTCCAGTGCCCGGAATTGTGAACCCGCGGCGCGATCTCGTTGACCAGAACCTTCGGCCCGCTGTCCCGCTGCACCACGAACATCTCGACCGCAAGCACGCCGACATAGTCGAGTGCGTCGGCGATCCGCTCCGCGATCGTTATCGCCTGCGCCGCTACCGCCTCGGAAATCGCGGCCGGCACGCGCGAGACCTTGAGAATGTGATCCCTGTGCTCGTTTTCGGTGACGTCGAAACATTCGACCTGACCGTCGGCCGAGCGGGCTGCGATCACCGAAATCTCGCGCTCGAACGGAATGAAGGCCTCCAGTATCGCCGATTTGGTGCCGACATCGCGCCAGGCCCTTTCGGGATCGTCGCCGGCACGGATGATCGCCTGGCCTTTGCCGTCATAGCCGAAGCGACGGGTCTTGAGCACGGCGGGCAGGCCGATCTTTTCGATCGCAGCACGCAAGGTCTCGGGCGACGACACGTCGGCATAATCGGCGGTGGCGATGCCCAGGCGTTTGACGAAATCTTTTTCGATCAGGCGATCCTGCGTGGTTTCAAGGATTTTCCGGTCGGGCAACACCGGACGCCGCGCCGCCAGAATCATTGCCGAAGCCGCAGGCACGTTCTCGAATTCATAGGTGATGACGTCGACGTCGCTTGCGAACAGTTCGAGCGCCTCGACATCGGCATATTCGGCGCAGCTCGCATTCGCCACGACGTCGAAAGCCGGCGAATCCGGATCCGGTGAAAATACCTGGCAGCGCAGGCCAAGCCGTGCCGCGGCCATCGCCAGCATCCGGCCCAACTGTCCGCCGCCGAGAATTCCGATGGTGTCGCCTGGCTTCAGCTTCGCCTGATTGGCCGCCGTCACGCAGATTCCTCCGGACGCTCGGCGACCGCCTCGGTCTGCTGTTTGCGCCAGATGGCCAGTCTTTCCGACAGCGCCTTGTCGTGCAATGCCAGAACGCTTGCCGCGAGCAACGCGGCGTTGATGGCGCCGGCCTTGCCGATCGCCAAAGTCCCGACCGGAACGCCGGCGGGCATCTGCACGATGGAGTAGAGCGAATCCACCCCCGACAGCGCCTTCGATTCGATCGGTACGCCAAACACCGGAAGTTCCGTCATCGACGCGGTCATGCCCGGCAGGTGCGCCGCACCGCCGGCGCCCGCAATGATGATCTTGAAGCCGGCGGCCTTCGCGCCCTTGGCGAAGGCGAACAAGCGGTCCGGGGTACGGTGGGCGGAGATGATGTGCTTCTCGCTGCCGACGCCGAGAGCATCGAGGGTTTTGGCGGCGTGGCGCATGGTGTCCCAGTCGGACTGGCTTCCCATGATGATGGCTATCGGAGCACGCATGACGTCAATTCTTTTCGGGAATCCAGCAAACCGGGCCGGATTATAGGATCGGCCCTCGACTCGGCAAGGCGTCGCAAGGGATCGACAATGAACTAGCCTTTCTTGGTGCAGACCGGCAAGCCTTCTTGGAGCATGATCCAGACCGGAACGGCCGCGTTAACGTAAACCGCGCGGTCACCGATTTTTCGAAAAAGTCCAAGCCCAAGCCAAAAGATCAAGCGAACGGTTTGATTAAAAGCCCGATCTGCCCCTGGAGGCTCATGAAGAAGAAAACCACGACGGCAGCCTCGGGGGCTTCGAAGCGCCGGAAAAGCGCCTTGGCATCAGGGTCACAGCGGTCGGCGGCATCCGGCGATGCCAGCGTCGAGATTCGCCGGCTGAAGCGGAAGCTCGCGGAGGCGCAGGCGGGCATCGCCCAATTGCAGGCCTCGGCCGACACCGATTTCTTGCTGGGGATTCTCAATCGGCGCGGCTTTGAGCGTGAGCTCGGCCGCGCTACCTCATACATCAGGCGCTATCATGCCAATGGCGCGCTGATCGTGCTCGACGTCGATCGCCTCAAGCCGATCAACGACAGTTTTGGGCATGCGGCGGGCGATCAGGTGCTCAAGGCCGTCGTCGACATACTCTCGCGCCAGATCCGTGCCTCCGACGTGATTGGACGGCTCGGCGGCGACGAGTTCGCGCTGCTGTTGTGGAATCTCTCCGAGGCCGACGCGCACGCAAAGGCCGCGGCGTTGGAGGCGGACATCGATCGTCTAAGCTTGGTGTTCGGCGGCCGTGCCGTCACCGCCGGTGCATCCGCCGGAGTTGCGGTTCTCGGACCGCATTCCGAGCCCGGCCGGGCGCTGGAAGAAGCCGATGGCGCGATGTATCTGCGCAAGGCGCAGCGGCGTCGTGTAGAGTGATGCCCGTAATTTGAGATTTGTCGCCGCTCTCTCCAATCAGCCGAGCAGGACCATGATCAAGCCGACCCCGTTCACGCTCCGAATACCGGACGCCGATATCGCCGACCTGCGCGAGCGCCTGGCGCGTTCGCGCTTTCCTGATTCCGCGCCCGGCGAGGCATGGGCTTACGGCACCGACGTCGCCTATCTGCGCGAGCTCGTGGAATACTGGCGCAGCCGCTTTGATTGGCGGGCGGAGGAAGCCGCGCTGAATGGCTTTCCGCAATTCCGCGTTCCGATCGACGACATCGAGTTGCACTATCTTCATGTAGCGGGCGTCGGTCCGAACCCCATGCCGCTGCTTTTGCTGCACGGCTGGCCAGGCTCGGTGTTCGAGTTCCTCGAAATCATCCCCCGCCTCACCGATCCCGCGCGCTTCGGTGGCGATGCCAGGGATGCCTTCACCGTGGTGGCGCCGTCCTTGCCGGGCTACGGGCTTTCGTTCCAGCCGAACCAGAAACGCTACGGCGTTCCCGAAATGGCAGACTGTGTCGCCACACTCATGCTCGATGTCCTCGGCTTTTCTCGCTTCGGCGCGCAGGGCGGCGACTGGGGCGCCGCGGCTACCAGCCGGCTCGGTTACGCCTATGCGGATCGGATGATTGGCATTCATATCAATCTGATGATGGCCGTCGGCCGCGACCCTGCCGCCTTTCAGAATCCGACGGAAGAGGAGAAGCGATATCTCGCCGAACTGGCGCACTGGATGCGCGAGGAAACCGGCTACCAATGGATTCAGGGCACGCGCCCGCAGACGCTCGCGTTCGCGTTGACGGACTCGCCGGCCGGCCTTGCGGCCTGGATCGTGGAAAAATTCCGTGCATGGTCGGATTGCGGCGGCGACGTCGAAAGGGCGATCAGCCGCGACCGCATGCTCGCCGATATTTCGCTCTACTGGTTTACCGGCGCGATCGGCTCGTCGTTCTGGCCCTATTATGCGCGGCTTCACGGCTCGGTCATTCTGCCTCCCGGCGAAGCCATCTCGGTGCCCACCGGCTACGCGCAGTTTCCGCGCGAAATCCTCAAACCCCCGCGCCACGTTGCGGCGCGCGCGTTCAAGGATATCCGCCGCTGGAGCGTCATGGAGAGGGGCGGACATTTTGCAGCGCTGGAGCAGCCGGAATTGCTCGCCCAGGAGGTACGCGCCTTTTTCCGTGAGTTGCGATGACGCAGGCAATTGGCAGTAGGGTGGCTAAGCGAAGCGAGCCCACCATATCTTGTCGGCAATCCTGACGATGGTGGGCACGGCGCAGATGCGCCTTTGCCCACCCTACGATGAATGATTGCTGATGCTACAGCCCGCTCAGGTCATCCGGCACCTGGCCGAATTTCCGGAGCAAGTGCGCATCGCCGAATTCGCCGATCATGGGATCGCCGGTGCGGCTGAAGGCGACCGCGCCGACGCTGCCGGCGGTGCGCGACATGGCTTCCGCGCGACGCAACGCGCCTGACGAACTCTGGCATTCTTCGGCGGCTCCCGCTACCGGCGAGCCGGTATCATCCTGCAAAAATGGCATTGCGACGTAATAGGTGACATCGGCCATTGTCGTTGCTCCGTCTGATCGA
>DATGGY010000242.1:0-20968 GCA_035308285.1 Bradyrhizobium sp.
TCCATCCTCGACTCCGTCACACCATCAGTGTGAGGGACGACCGCCCAACTTCCAAGCAAGCCGCGCGACGCGCGCACCAAACAGCGCCGTAGCTAGCGCGGCTTGCTTGGAGGGCAGACCGGCGCCCGTTACCCCATCTACAAGACACAAATCAAAGGTGAGCCATGGCCCCCACCAAGCATTTCCCGCCGCCCGCCGGCATCAAGGCCCCGCCGCTTTCTTTCGCGACGCAAGTCGGCGATCTCCTGTTCGTCTCCGGCATTCCCGGCTTCGATGACAAGGGCGCTTTGCCGGAAAGTTTCGAGGCGCAGTTCGCCCTTGTCGTGAAGAACCTCAAGCGCGTGCTGGAGGAAGCAGGCGCGAGCGTTCGCGATCTCGCCAAGGTCAACGTGCTCCTGACCCGCGCCGCCGACGTCGCGGCGATGAATGCGCTCTACGCCGGCGCCTTCGGCCCGCCGCCCTACCCCGCGCGCACCACCTGCGTGGTCCAGGCGCTGCCCGATCCGAAAATGCTGATCGAGATCGAGGCGGTGGCGGCGCTTACGCGGTGACGGGATGGGTTGAGCCCCGCTGTCATCACCCGCCACCCGGTCCGGCATCTGGCCGGCCAGATGACAGGCTCCAGCGGGTGATCCAGTATTCCGAGACAGCGCCGTATTGAGCCGAGAGGCCGCGGCTTACTGGATACCCCGCTTTCGCGGGGTATGACGGGGGTAATTTCCGATTTTCCGAAATACTTCTTGACGGCGGGGTAGAAACAGTATTATTGAGTCGCGGTCCCGTCCTTCTCGAGGGGCGTTTCGCGATCGTCAAAGACGTGGGGCGGGATGCGGTGGACGCTTTGGCGCTTTTGACGAATGGCGCACGAGGCGGACGGCGAAGTCGTGTGGTCCTGATGCCCCGACGCTGGCATCAAGCTCGCGAGGCGATGATCTCGCGGGCGACGGGGGCAAGAAAGCCCGGTCCCCGGGGAGAGCCCGATATAAGCCGTTAAAACCATTGCGCGGGGAATGCCGGGTGTTTCCGGTGTGACCGTGGTGACTACGCTCGTATGCTCATTTTATTTTGCATGCGAGGCTGCGGGCGCAATGGGCGCCCGGCATTCCCTGCGCCCTCTGAATTTCGGAGAGTGCGATATCGTTGGCAAAAACTCGGACGCATTGCGCCGCGGGAACGGGGAAGTGTGTCTGCAAGTAATGCGCTGTTTGAAATTTGAATCTGCGAACGCTCCATACCGTGGTCGTCCCTGCGAACGCAGGGACCCATAACCACCATCGTTTGGTGGTAGAAAAAGCCGTCGGCCACCGCGCCAAAAAGCCAGGCCGCGGCGGCGCGATGAGCACTTCACGCTCACGCGGGGGTCCCTGCGTTCGCAGGGACGACGAGCTGATGGAGTATCCTCCCCCCTCACTTTTCCCCCGCCTTCAGCTTCGTGTACTCCGCCTTCACCAGCGCGTGGAACGCGGCCTTGTCGAGCACGCCGGATTTGCGAAAGGGCGCGGCGGCGAGCGCGTTGATCACGGCGTCGTGGACTTCGATGCCGCCCTCGCTGTGCTCGACCATGCCCCATTTGGCGAGCTTCTTGTCGCTAACGACTTCAGTAAAGTGCTGGAGCCGAACGCTCAGGCTTTCGAATTCTTTTGCGTCGGGGAATTCCTTCTTCACCGCAAGCAGGCCGCGATTGGCGGGCACGGCGTCTTGCGCAACCGCGGCGCCTTCGGAGTCCTTCGCCACCAGCGCGGCCTGATAGATGCCCAGCGCCTGATGAAGCCGCTCGGGATCGACGGCCGCTACTCTCTCTTCCGCCTTCGCACTCATTAACATCCTCCCGACCCGGCGGCTTTTCGCCTCCGCTTGCGCCCAGTTGTAGCCCGGATGAGCCACCGGGTCGCGCGAATGCGCGCCCGATGATAAACTCCCGCGATATCCGGGGGCCCAGACGACCCGCATGTCGCTGCGCTCATGCGGGCCACCTGGGGGCATCTTGCCCGCCTATTGCTCCAACGCTGCCAAATTTGCAACCTCCGCCATTGAACCGGATCGCAAGTCAGCGACACACAGTCCATGTCCGGAAAACCCCCGCCCCGGAAGGCTCGATCTTTCGCAAGCGGGCTCGAAAACGCTCTCAAAAAAACGATCGATCGGCGGAACCGTGGGCACCGACGCGCGTTCCTCGTGCGGTGCCCACCATCTTCGTGAAATTCGCGGCAGTTTGACGTTCGCTTTCCGCGGGGGGCGCGGGTCACGGAGCGGGTGTCATAACCGTACTTGCAAAGCTGTGCGAATAAAAAGAATCGGACCGCTCCGCGGGAGGCTTGATTGCTCGATCAATTCCCGGCTCCCGAGATCACGTTCCTCGGCGAACAGGACGGCCCGGCGGAGCGGCGGCTGAAGGAAGCGCTTGGCGTCCTGCTCGGTCTCGACCCTACCGTGACCCGGGCTTATCTCGCCCGCGTGCTCTATGACGGCAAGACCGGCGGCGTGATGCTCGCCCTCTTGACCGATGACGACAAGGACAACGAGAAACTGGTCGAACAGGTCGGCAAGACCTTCGCGGCGCTGCTCAACACCACCGCCCATCTCGACATCGTCTTTTTGGACGAAGCGCGCGACGCCGAAATCAGAAAGACCTGTCCGCCGTTTTATAATCGGTATGCGGCGTGGCAGGCTTAAGCCGCGCTAGTTTCGCGGTCCGGTTCGCCGCTCCTTCATCAAAGCGTCGTGCGCCGCCGACAGTTGCAGAAACGCCTCCACATTGCCGCCGGCGTCCGGATGGGCGTGCTTGGCGACGAGCTTGTAGGCGCGGTGGATTTCGCTTTCAGACAGGCGGCGGTCGAGCGGCAATCCCAGAAGCTGACGGTAGCGCTCCTCGGGCGTGGCGAGTTTCGCCGCGATCGGCCGCTTGCCGAATTGCGGGGTGGTCAGCGCGATCAGCACGTCGCGAATGACGCCGAGGCGGCGGAGCGCGGCATCGTGGGTGGCATGGTCGGCATCTTCATGGGCGGCGGCGCGCAGGATCGGCAACGCCTGGGAAGCCGCCTGCCGCAGGATCTCCTCGTCGCTCGCGCTTGCGATATGCTGTACAAGCCGCACCGCCTCGCCAAAGTCAGGCACATGCGCCGACCAGACGCGCTCGAGGCCGAGTTTCCATTCCGCGATACGTCTTTCCATGACGCTACACCGTGTGGAATCAATACTACGCAGATGTTGCGGTTTTCGTTTCTGTCCGAGCCAACTTTGAATTAACTTGTAGCGAAAGCCGAAACCAGGACGAAACGAGGAGACCCGCCATGCTTTTGGAAAACCATATCGCCGTCGTCACCGGCGCCGCCTCCGGGATCGGCAAGGCGATCGCGGCAGGCTACGCGCGCGAAGGCGCGCAGGTCGCGCTCGTCGACATCAACGCCAAGGCGGCGGAGGAGGCCGCGCAGGAAATTCGCGAGCAAGGCGGCCAGGCCGCAAGCTTTCAACTCGACGTGACAAGGCGCGAGGACTGCGTCGCGCTCGCCAAACGCATCGCCGCGCAAATGGGCCGGGTCTCGATCCTGGTCAACAATGCCGGCATCAACCGCCGCAACGCGTTTACCGGCGAGGCCGAAGCCGTGATCAAGGATTGGGAAGACATCATCGCGATCAACCTCAACGGCGTCTTCAACGTCACGCATGCCTTCCTCGCGCCGTTGCGCGCGAGCAAAGGGCGCATCGTCAACATCGGCTCGATCCAGTCCTTCATGCATGTGCGCACGCCGAACTCGCCTGCCTACACCACCTCAAAACACGGCGTGCTCGGTTTCACCCGCGCGCTCGCCGCCGAGCTCGGCAAGGAGGGCGTGCGCGTCAACGCGATCGGCCCCGGCCTGATCGAAACGCCGCTCAACGCACAAGTGCGCACCAACAGTCCCGATCTCGTGAAAATCTTTCTGGACCACACCCCGCTCGGGCGCGCCGGCAAGCCGGAAGACATCGTGGGGCCGGCGATCTTTCTCGCCTCCGACCTGTCTTGCTACGTGACCGGATCGATCGTGATGGCGGATGGCGGTTACCGGACGATTTGAGGGGATGCTCCTCACCCGAACCTCAGTCTCGAGCGCTCCCTCGCCTTCTCGGCCTCGATTTCGCGGTCGCGCGCCGGGGCATGGGTATGCAGCGAGGTCAGGAGCCGCCGCGCGGCGGCTGTGACCTCATCGACCGCCCGGTCGAAGGCTTGCGCGTTGGCCTGCGACGGCTTGTTGAAGCCGGAGAGCTTGCGCACGAATTGCAATGCGGAGGCCTGAATTTCCGTTTCCGTTGCCGGCGGCTCAAAATTGAACAGCGTCTTGATGTTGCGGCACATATTCTTCTCCTGACAGCTTCTTCTCCTGACAACCGATGCGCTAACCCCTGTCCGGACAACGCGCAAAATCCTGTATCGCGGCCGATTTTGTCATAGAATAGTCGCCGCGTTCACACCCCGTAAGCCGGCGCGACGCCCAGAGCAAGCGAGTTTTCGATGAGCCATATCATCTACAAGATCGTCCAGCACGATGGCGGATGGGCCTATAACGTCAACGGCGTGTTTTCGGAAAGTTTCCCGAGCCATGCGGCTGCGCTGGCCGCCGCCAGGCGCGCCGCCAACGAGCAGCGCGTGCCGGGGCGTACCGAAGCGATCCAGTATGAAACCGCCGACGGAAAGTGGCACACTGAGAGTGCCTCCGGCAGCGACCGCCCGCAAACCGACGTCGAGGACCAACCGTAGTCGCAAAGCGGCTTTGCCGGAAAATTGACTCGCGCCGACTTGGCCGGGCGCTTCGGTCGCCTCACGCGGCGTGATAAAGGCGTGGGTGGGCAAGCGGTCCCGGCAATGCGGCCGCGCACCTTCGGGGGACGAACGGCATGAAGTTTTCGCGCGCCGCGCTACCGCTGATTTTGGCAATGACCTCGTTTGCGGCGCTGGCGGCGGACTATCCCGCGCCGAAGCAAGGCGATTTCATCGCCAAGGATTTCAAGTTCCACACCGGCGAGGTGATCGGCGAGCTCAAGCTTCACTACACCACCGTCGGTGAGCAAACCGGCCAGCCGATCGTGGTTCTGCACGGTTCCGGCGGCTCGGCCGCGAGCATGCTGACGCCGGCCTTCGCAGGTCAGTTGTTCGGCCCCGGCCAGCCGCTCGACGCCTCGAAATACTACATCATCATCCCCGACGGCATTGGCCACGGCAAATCCTCCAAGCCGTCGGACGGCATGAAGACGGCGTTTCCAAAATATGATTACGAGGACATGGTCGACGCCCAGGTGCGCCTGGTCAGGGAAGGCCTCGGCATCAAGCATTTGCGGCTCGTGATCGGCAATTCCATGGGCGGCATGCACACCTGGATCTGGGCCATCAAATATCCCGACCTGATGGATGCGGCGGTGCCGATGGCGTCGCAGCCGACGGCGATGGCGGCGCGCAACTGGATACTGCGTCGGATGATGATCGAGACCATCCGCAACGATCCTGATTACAATGACGGCAACTACACCGAACAGCCGAGGATGATGAAATTTGCCATCGCGGCTTACGGCTTTGCCTCCTCCGGCGGAACGCTCGCCTATCAGAGCCTGGCGCCGACGGCCGAGAAAGCCGACAAGATAGTCGATGAGCGGTTGGCGACGCCGATTCCCGCGGACGCTAACGACTTCATCTATCAATGGGAGGCTTCGCACGACTACAATCCGTCGGCGGGACTGGAGCGCATCAAGGCCGCGTTGCTCGCGATCAATGCCGAGGACGACGAGCGCAATCCGCCGGAAACCGGCCTGACCGTTGCGCGAATGAAGCGGGTCAAGAACGGCAAGCTCTATCTGATCCCCGCCAGCACCGAAACGCGCGGCCACGCCACCACCGGCAATGCGGCGTTCTACAAGGAACAGCTCAAGGAATTGCTGCAAACGGCGCCACAGCGCACGATGTGAGGGGACTGCGCCGACATCATCGATTGGCCGTGGCGAAGGGATTAGGGGTGGCTGCCGCGACGGCACGGTGATAGCCTGTTCGCACGCAACATCTTGCCGGAGGCGGATTTTGAGCGACCTAAATTCCAGCGACCTCAAGACGATTTACCCAAGCCCTACGCCGCGCGTGATCGCGAAAGCGCGTCCCGAGATCGACGGTTACGCGAAGAAATTTATCGAGATGTCGCCATTCTGTGTGCTCGCCACCTCGGGCAAGGACGGCAGCGTCGATGCCTCGCCGCGCGGCGGCCATCCGGGATTTATCCGCGTGACCGGCCCCAACGAAATTCTGCTGCCCGATCGCGCCGGCAACAATCGTATCGACAGCTTCAAGAACATCGTCGCGGGCTCGGGCTTCGTGCAACTCATTTTCTTCGTGCCCGGCATCGACGAGACGCTACGCGTCGGCGGCAAGGGGAAGCTCTCGGCGGAGCGAGAGCTGCTTTCGGCCATGGAGGAATTCGGCAAGCTGCCGCGCGCGGTGCTGCGCATCGACGTGCACGAAGCCTATTTCCATTGCGGCAAGGCGTTGATGCGCGCACGTCTATGGTCAAAGGACGCACAGGTCGAACGCTCTGCGTTTCCTTCCGTCAGCCAGGTGATCCACGAACAGACCAAACTCGGCGCCGCGGAGACTCAGGCCGAAGTCGAGGCGCGCTACCAGACGCAGTTGTGAGTGAGGTCCGTGGAGCGTTCCGACCCTCCGCAGCAGCGGAGGGTATGAAGATCAGCTCTCGCTCTCCAACCCGCCGACATGCTTCTGCGTGTAGAGCTCAAGCCCGATTCGCCCGATCAAATCGAGCTGGGTTTCGAGGAAATCGATGTGATGCTCCTCGTCCTTCATCAGGCTCTCGAACAGGTCGCGCGAGACGTAATCCTTGACGCCGTGGCAGTAAGTCGCCGCTTCCTGGTAGAGATTGCGGGCGCTGATCTCCGCCGCCAGATCGCACTCGATGATCTCCTTGACGTTCTGGCCGATCCGCAAGGGATCGAGCACCTGCATGTTGGGAAAGCCGTCGAGAAATATGATGCGATCGGTGAACTTGTCGGCGTGCTCCATCTCCTCGATGGATTCCTTGCGCCAGGTCTTGGCCATCTCCAGGAGGCCCCAATTCTGCAAGAGCCGGTAATGCAGCCAATATTGGTTGATGGCGGTGAGCTCGTGCCGCAAACCCTTGTTGAGATATTCGATGACTTTTGCGTCGCCCTGCATGGTGCACTCTCTCTGCCGGGGCCCTGTGAGATAACCCACGGGCCCATGATAAGTCAGCCCACAAGGCTACCAGAACATGATGCGATTGTAAGCGGCTTGCAGCTTGTCAGATATCAGGCGGCCGCTTCGTCGGCAAAAACGTCATCGACGTCTTCGTACCCCGCCGCCTGGCTGTGCGGGCAGCCGGCGCAACAGGCTTGGGCGCAGGCCCCTAACGCCTCGTCGATGATGGTCTTGATGGTGCGCGCGCAACGGCCGCATTCGGCGCTGCAGCCGAGGCAGTCGTAGATTTGCTTGGCCTTGCGGGGAAGGTCCTCCGCTGACTCGACGACACTGCGGACATCGTGGTCGCTAAGGACATTGCAGGAACAGACGATCATTTAATGCGGCAGGCCCATCGGTGATGCGGAGCCCTTCGATATTGAAGTGCTCTTCAGGATGCAAAAGGAAAAACGGGGTTTTGAAGTGATTCCAAACTTATGCATCATTTACACTGGAATGAATCTAAAGAAACGCTGTTGCGGTAGATCAAAAAGTCGCACGTCCGCACGCTCAATCGCCGCCGCCACCACCCCCGCTGTCACTGCCTCCCGTGCTGTCACCTCCCGACGCTTCCAGCGGAATGACCGGCGCCACCGTGCGTGGAATCGCCACTGCCGAACCAGCTCAAGAGAACCAGCTCAAGAAATGGCTCCCGGAATCCCCGCTCGCATAATTGAGGAAACCTGACACGCCCGCCGTCCGGCGAGGGCTTTCGCCCGTTCCGGCGCGCCCGGAGCGAAACATCAGCGCCAAGCAAATCAAGATCAACGAGGTTCCGCCAACCGCAACCGCGAATGTCGTGGGCGCGCTACTCATGTGCCCCTCCACCATTGTGCACTGCAAAAAGCCCTCGAAACCGCCACGATTCGTCGCTTAATAGGGCGACCCCGTTCATTGATCATTCAACTGAAATATGGAACTTTTCCCCGGAAGGACCGCTTTTCGGCGAGTCTCCCAATCAGAAAGGTGATGTCATGAGGAAAACATTGGTGGCACTGGCCGCCGCCGCCACCTTGGTCATTTCGGCCGCTGCGCCCGCCCATGCCCAGCGCGGTCTCGGCGCGGCTGTGGCCGGCGGGATTATCGGCGGCGCCATCGTCGGAGGCGCGATCGCCGCAAGTCCCTATGGTCCGTATGGTCCCTATCCGTATGGATATGGACCTGGCTATTACGGCCCCGGCTACGGCTATTACGGCACCCCGGCCTACGTCGCCGCTGATCCTTATGGCTGTTACTGGCAGCGGCAGCGCTTCTGGGATGGTTATGCCTGGCGGATTCGCAACGTGAGGGTTTGCGGCTGATCGCCGTTCATCTTCATTAAAACGGCGCGGCTATCCCCCTAACCCCCGTTTTCAAAAGCACGTTCGGATATTGGCCTGAAAAAATCGTTTTTCAGGCCAATGCCTTGCGCGCGTTTACTTTGGATTGACCGTTGTGCGCTTTTCTAGCGACACGGAAAATCCGAATTCAGCGTGCGAGTCATCCATCACCCCTGGCGCTGACAAGCGCCGCATTTCCAGGAGAGTCCAAGACATGAAGAAGACATTTGTTGTACTCCTCGCGGTTGCAACGCTCGCCGGTTCGCTCAGCACGACCCCGGCTAGCGCGCAACGCGGCCTCGGCGCCGCGATTGCTGGCGGGATCATCGGTGGCGCGATTGTCGGTGGCGCGGTCGCCGCCAGCCGGCCGCCGGCCCCGGTATACGTGGAAGAAGCGCCGCTTCCGGGTCCAGGCTGCGTGTGGCAAACACAGCGTTTCTGGGATGGTTACGCCTGGGCCTATCGTCGAGTCCCGTTCTGTCCGCAGCCCTATTGATCTGCGCCTGGAGCCGGATCAGTTCTGATCTTTGCGCTCAACAGACGCTCCAGCTCGATGCGCCCTGATCCTTGAACCCAGCCGAAACTTCGGCTGGGTTTTTGTTTCGCTACATTGCTGCGTACTCCTACGGTGCGGCAGCCTTACCGCGCCGTGCCGATCGAACGCAGCACCGCTTCGCTCGGCCAGCAGTCCACTTTCAGTCCCGCCGATTTCTGGTAGGCGCCGAGCGCGGCGCGGGTCTTCATTCCGGCCTTGCCGTCGATCTTGTCGGTATAAAGACCGATACGCGTGAGGTGACGTTGCATGGCTTCGACGTCGGCGGTCCGCAACTGGGTCGAGGCCGACCACGGCGTGGCGAAGGCGAGCGGGCTCACCATGCGGTCAGCGAGATGGCCGACAAACAACACATAAAGGTCCGAGAAATTGTATTCCTTGATCACGAAGTAGTTCTTGGTGGTCAGAAACGCCGGGCCGTAAATGCCTTCGGGCTGCAACAGCGAGGCCGCCTGCGCCTGCTCTTCCGCGCTCAGTTTTTGTCCCCGTACCGGCACGAATCCCTCGCCCAGCCATTCACGAATGGGCCTTGTCACATCGGGCACGCCGACCGTGCAATCGACATTGGCAGGCGGGCGCACTTCATAGGCCCAACGCACACCAGGCTGCCATCCCTTGTTGACGAGTTGCTGGGCGGCGGAGGCAAGCGCATCCGGCACCGAATGCCAGATGTCCTTGCGGCCGTCGCCGTCGAAATCCACCGCATGCTTGTAGAACTCCGACGGCAAGAATTGCGTGAGCCCCGTCGCGCCCGCCCAGGAGGCGCGCATGTCCTTGCGTGTCGCTTCGCCGTCATTGATCAGCTTCAGCGCCAGAATGAACTCGGTGCGATAAGTTTCCTTGCGCCGGCCGACATAGGCCTGCGTCGCCAGCACGCGCAAGCCATCGTAGGGCAATGTGTAGCGGCCATAATCGGTTTCGCGACCCCAGATGGCCAGAACGATCGTGGCGGGCACACCGAAGCGCGCCTCGATTCCGTCAAGCGCCGCGCGATACTTCGCCATCAGCCGCTGGCCTTCTTCGGCGAGTTTCCCAATGCTCGCCTCCTTCAGATAATCGGCTGGCACCTGCACGAACTCGGCTTGCGCCGGCGCGCCCGTCGCAGGCCGCCCCGGCAGAATCAGATCGGGCAGTTTGTAATCCGGCTCAAGTCCGCGCGTTTCAGTATCGAAGGTGGCGCGCGAGACGCCTTGTGCCTGCGCCTCCGGCCACAGCGAGGCGATGAATTGGGTGAAAGCGGGATCGGGCGCGGCGAGCGCAATCTGCGTTGCCGCCGCGTACAGAATCACCGCAACCAAGAGGATTTTTTCGTTAAACGACATATCCATCTCCAGCCGCGCTGGTATATCGTCTCGGGCGCGCGAAGGCCAATGCCTGACTGCTAACGAAGCGCCGGGCCGTGGAGCGTTCGAGATGATGCTTGCCGTGTTTGCCACCCTCTCACTTGCGCTTCTCGCCGCCTATCGCGGCCCGCGATGGCTCGCCGCTCTGGCAATGCTGGTTTGCCTGGCTCTGTCGATCGGCCTGTTCCTGTTTGAGATATACAGTCCGGAATATGGCTTCCGCATGCCGTGGCTGCAGGTGCGGCTCGATGCGACCCCGCATCTCTGGTCGCGCGGAGATTTCTCATGAATGCAACGACAGGCACGCGCCTGCCAGCGATGCTGAGCGATCTCTTTCAGTTGGCGATGATGGCGGCCGTGGCCGCGATTCTGACGGCGGCGATGGTTCTGCAATATTACGACAATGAAATCCCCTGCCCACTGTGCCTGTTGCAACGGGTGGCGATGTTTGGCGTCTGTTTCGGCATCATTATGCATTTCCGCCACGGCTACTCCGCACGCAATGACGGCGTCAGCATGCTGTTTGCGCTGCTCCTGTTGATCATCTCGGCGCGCCAGACCTTGCTCGATATCTATCCCAGGCCGGGCCATGAATATATCGGCAGCGCTATCTTTGGCCTGCACATGCCGGTGTGGTCGGTCGTGATCGCGGTTGCGATCCTGCTGGCGTTTGCCGTCAAATTCGCATGCCTCGGCGACGAACATCTGCGCGACCAGCAGCCAGCGCCGGCGCTCGGCGGTCTCGCCCGGCTCTTGAGCCTCTATGTGATCGCGATTTGCCTGATCAATTTCGGCTCGGTCATCCTTCAATGCGGTATGGACGCGTGCCATACCTCTGGATACAGGCTGCTGGGCGGCTGGTAGGGCGGCTCGGTGTTGTGCCATCGAGCCATCGGTTTCTGCGCGGAGCCGTCTCCGCGTTGAATGACGCACTGCCAGGTGAACCCAATCAGTTCGACCAGCGCCTCAATTGACATGGTCGCTGGATTCGTTCCCCGCATTTTTCGATGCCTCCACTTCCTGAGAGCGCGTTCGGCCGCCACCTCGAGCAGGTTTCGAATGTGTGAGGAATAATCATTTTCAGCAGACGCCTTGACGACTTGAACCTGGTCATTTTCGACACTGAGGTCGAGACGGTTTCCCCTCAACGCGTAAGCAAAGAACTCGTTGTTCTCCACGTCGATCGGCTCCAGATGTTCTATCAGGCGCGAAATACTCCTATACAAGCTCACCTCTCCGACTACTTCGGCTTGTTGAGACTCGTTTAAAACGACAACACTTTCCAGGCTCGGGATCATCAGAACAGAGTCCTCGGTGCAAGATCCGTTTAACGTTTGGGTCGGCCGCTAAGGTTTTCCGCTCTACCTTGTCAGCTTCTTGTACTTCACCCGATGCGGGATGATGGAATCCTGGCCCAGCCTTCGCATCTTGTCTTTCTCATAATCCTGGAAATTGCCCTCGAACCATTCCACATGGCTGTCGCCTTCGAAGGCGAGCATGTGGGTGGCGATGCGGTCGAGGAACCAGCGGTCGTGGCTGATGATCACGGCGCAGCCGGCGAAATCCTCCAGCGCCTCTTCGAGCGCGCGCAGCGTATCGACATCGAGATCATTGGTGGGCTCATCGAGCAGCAGCACGTTGGCGCCGGATTTAAGCATCTTGGCCAGATGCACGCGGTTGCGTTCGCCGCCCGATAGCGCGCCGACCTTCTTCTGCTGATCGGCGCCCTTGAAATTGAACGACGAGCAATAGCCGCGCGAATTGACCTCGCGCTTGCCGAGAAGAATCAGCTCGTTGCCGCCGGAAATTTCCTCCCACACATTCTTCTTGCCGTCGAGACTGTCGCGCGACTGGTCGACATAGCCCAGATGCACGCTTTCGCCGATCGTAATCGTGCCTTTGTCCGGCTTCTCCTGACCGGTGATCATCCGGAACAAGGTGGTCTTGCCGGCACCGTTCGGCCCGATCACACCGACAATGCCGCCCGGCGGCAGCTTGAAGGAGAGGTTGTCGATCAAGAGCCGGTCGCCATATCCCTTGGTCAGGCCCTCGAAGTCGATCACGTTCTGACCCAGCCGCTCGGCCACGGGGATCGTGATCTGCGCGGTCTGGGTTTGCTTTTCGCTCGCCAGTTTCAGAAGGTCTTCATAGCGCTGATAGCGCGCCTTGGATTTAGCCTGGCGTGCTTTCGGCGAGGCGGCGATCCATTCCTGCTCGCGGGCGAGCGTGCGTTGATGGGCGGCCTCTTCGCGGCCCTCCTGCTCGAGCCGCTTCTGCTTTTGCACCAGCCAGGAAGAGTAGTTGCCCTCATAGGGAATGCCCCGGCCACGGTCGAGTTCGAGAATCCACCCCGTCACGTTGTCGAGGAAGTAGCGGTCATGGGTGACGATCAGGATGGCGCCGGGATAGTTGCGCAAATGGCCTTCCAGCCATGACACCGATTCGGCGTCGAGGTGGTTGGTCGGCTCGTCCAGCAGCAACAGCTCGGGCTGATCGAGCAGCAACCGGCACAACGCGACGCGGCGGCGCTCGCCACCCGAAAGCTTGGTCACGTCGGAATCGTCTGGCGGGCAGCGCAGCGCGTCCATCGCCTGATCGACCTTGCTGTCGAGATCCCAGAGGCTTGCGGCCTCTATCTCGTCCTGCAGCTTGGTCATCTCGTCGGCGGTCTCGTCGGAATAATTGACCGCGAGTTCATTGTAGCGATCGAGGATCGCCTTCTGCTTGGCAACCCCCATCATGACGTTTTCGCGCACCGTCTTGGCCGAATCGAGCTGCGGCTCCTGCTCGAGGTAGCCGACCCGCGCGCCCTCGGCGACCCAGGCTTCCCCGGTATATTCCTTGTCGAGGCCGGCCATGATCCGCAGCAGCGTCGATTTGCCCGAGCCGTTTACGCCGAGCACGCCGATCTTGGCGTCCGGGTAAAACGACAAATGGATGTTGTCGAGCACCTTCCGGTTGGGCGGGTAGGTCTTGGAGAGGCCTTGCATGAAATAGACGAACTGACGGGCCATCGCGATCCCTTGGGAAACGAGAGGATTTAAGGAGATTTTGCTGGGGTGATGTAGCGGCAGGGCTCCCAAAGGGCAACCGCGCGGCCTCCCGTTTTCCATCTGTTCACCAGTAACACTACGGATCGCGACAATTGAAACCTTCTTTTAAGGAATCACGCCTGAAACTCCCCGTCAGCGCCCCAGAAAGCGCTCCGCGCGGCAGAAGTCGCCGGAAAAAAGACAGGAATCGTCATGGCCACCATTACTTCGGGCTCTTTCCCCTCCCCGACCCGCAACCACGATGGACGGGTGGGCTACTTCGCCGAAATCCGCGCCTTCTGGCGCCAATTCTTCACCCGCGCCTTCGATCCATACCGGCCGGAGCTGCATTACATGCGCGGACCAGGCCCTGCCTGTCGCGCCAAGCAGGCGGCAACAGCTCACCAGCGCTCCAACTGACTTCCATTCAGTTTGCCCCGCGGATGCCTCAAGGCCCGCAGGGCAGGACTTGCCCGATTTTTGATGGCCCCCGCGCTTGCGCGAGCAAGCGTGGCGCGCGACCATGGCGATCTTCCAAAGACGGCCCGGCCGTCCCCATCGCCTTGAACGGACCACTCCATGACGCGGCTGCGCTGTGCAATTCTCGATGACTATCTCAATCTGGCCCTTTCCGTGGCCGACTGGTCGAAGGTCAAGGACCGCGTCGATCTCACCGTCTTCAATCAGCCCTTTGCTTCGCCGCAGGCCGCGGCCGACGCTTGTAAGGACTTCGAGATCATTTGCGCGATGCGCGAGCGCACGCCTTTCCCGCGCGCGATGTTTGCAGGCCTGCCCAACCTGAAACTCTTGATCACCTCGGGCATGCGTAACAACGCGATCGACATGACGGCCGCCAAGGAGAAGCAGGTCGTGCTGTGCGGAACGCACTGGCCGCGCGATCCCACCGCGCCGCTGACGATGGGCCTGATCCTGGAACTGACCCGCAATATCGGCCGCGAGAGTGGGCGCATGCATGCCGGCGAACCCTGGCAGAAATTCACTGGCACCGAGATCGAGGGCAAGACGCTGGGCGTGATCGGGCTCGGCAAGCTGGGGGCCAAGGTTTCCGGGCTTGCCAAGGCGTTCGGCATGAACGTGATCGCCTGGAGCCCGAATCTGACGGCGGAGCGATGCAAGGAAGTCGGCGTCGGCCAAGCCACCAAGGAGGAACTGTTCTCGACCGCCGACATCATCACCATCCATGTGGTGCTGAGCGATCGCTCGCGCGGTCTGGTGGGATCAACCGATCTCGCCTGCATGAAGCCGACCAGTTTTCTCGTCAACACCGCGCGCGGGCCGATCGTCGACGAAGCGGCACTGTTGGAGACGCTCAAATCGCGCAAAATCGCCGGTGCCGCGGTCGATGTCTTCTCGGTCGAGCCGCTGCCGGTCGATCATCCCTTCCGCAAGCTCGACAACATGGTTCTGACGCCGCATCTCGGCTACGCCACGCTGGAAACTTTTACTGCCCATTACAATCAGATGGTCGAAGGGATCGACGCCTGGTTCAAGGGCGAGCCGGTGCGAAGGTTGGCGTAGAACAGGGTCGACCGGCCCGCGTCAGGCGGTTTTCGGTGTGAACTTTTTTACGGCGAGCGATAGCGTCTGCCCCGGCGCCGGGAATATCAACTTCCCGTTCAATCCATCGGCAACCGAGAGAGACACTTTACCGAAGGTAATGGAATTTTTGATGACGTCGCCGACACCCGTGCCGCTCTGCCCATCGATGGTATATCTGACTTGCGCATCCCGCCCATTGATCGAGAGAACCTGAAAAGATGCAGTCTGCGTGGCCGTACTGCCGATCCAGCTACCGATCAGTGGGTTCTGATCGGTGGTAGAAGCGGGGGCCTTGGTGAGAATGGCGTCCTGCCTCACCGTCCCGAATGAAAACTCCAGTGCAGCCTTCGTTCCATCCCGGGTCCCGATCGTGAGATTGCCGAAAGTGATGAGGTTTTGATCAACGGTGGCGGAAACTCTTTGCGTTTGCCCGTTGTGCGTATATTCGACCTGCGCCGTGTCCCCGTTGATGCTTATAACTTTGACTTCGACGGCTAGATGATTGTTCGAGAAAGAGCCTTTCCAGTCGCCCAGCAGATTGCCCTGGTGATAGAGCCTTTCATTGATGGGCGAAATTCGACTAGCGCCCTGGGTCGTAGCGATTGTGCTCACCACCGGCTCCCTCTAGCTCCGCGAAATAGCAGCACGGTTCCGCGATCTGCGGAAGAACCAGACAATCTGACTTTTATGACCGAATGATTAATTGCGCCTTACCGGAGGAGATCAAGGCGATTACCGGCGCAATAAAAAGGCACGCTGTTGCGCGCCTTTTGGGTCGCTTTTTTACCGATCGTTGAGAAGCCTTAGCGCACCGTCACCGGCGGGGGCAGCGGCGGCACCACGGTCGGCTGTGCGCCGGGCACGCTCGATGATGGCGGAAGCGGCTGTCCCGCGTTCGGCACCGGCGCGGCATAGGCGGTGGCAGTCGATGCCGGCGGCGGTCCGCCGGGCAGCACGACCACACGGGTACCCACCTTGACGCGATCGAACAGGTCGGAGACGTCCTCGTTCAGCATGCCGATGCAGCCCGACGAAACGAACTTGCCGATCGTCGACGGCTGGTTGGTGCCGTGGATGCGATAGACGGTGTTGCCGAGATACATCGCGCGCGCGCCTAGCGGATTACCGGGTCCGCCGGCCATGAAGCGCGGCAGATAGGGCTGGCGATCGATCATCTCCGGCGGCGGATGCCAATCCGGCCACTCCGCCTTGCGCGAGATCTTCTGCACGCCGGTCCAGGTGAAGCCGTCGCGGCCAACGCGAACGCCGTAGCGGATCGCACGGTTATTGCCGAGCACGTAATAGAGATAGGTGTTCGGCGTATCGACGATCAGCGTTCCCGGCGGCTCCTTGGTGACAAAGCGAACTTCCTGGCGGTGCAGGTTCGGCGGCAGATTGACCGGCGCTGCGTCCGGCTGTTCCTCCGGCGGCAAGGCAGATAGCACGACCGGCCGGCCGTCAGGCCCTTGCGGCTGAGCGCCGGGAACTCCGGGCGGCGGCTGTTGCACGCTTCCGGTGGCGCCTGGTGCGCCGATGGCTGCAGGCGGACGAGGCCCGCGATTGTCCTCGTCGGGATAGACAATGCCCGATCCCGGTATGCGGTTGTCGCCATAGGCCTGCTGCGGCGGACCGGCGGGCCGATCCGCATAAATCACCGGCGGCGGATCGCGGCGGCCATAGCGCGGGTCATCCGGCGAAAGGATCGGGCCGGAATAGAGGGGCGGCGCGCTGGCCGGCCGACCGTAGCGGGGATCATCGGGCGAAGGGATCGGGCCGCGGTCGGAATAGACCGGAGGCGGACCAGCCGGCCGTCCATAGCGGGGATCATCGGGTGAGAGGATAGGTCCGCGGTCGGAGTAGGCCGACGGCGGCCGCATCGGCCGGCCATAGCGGGGGTCATCGGGTGAGAGGATCGGCCCCGGCGGCAGCAGCGCGGCGGAGCCCGGCCCATTCGGCCCTTCGTCGTCCTCCAGCACGTCGAAATCCATCGGACGCGGAGCCCGGTAATCGGTCGGACGGCTGCCTGGCGGATACGGCTGCGGGTAAGGCGAATAGACGGGTTCGGGAGGTACCGAATAGCCCTGCGCCGACGCGAGCGAAGTTCCCGCCACCCCTGCCGCCCAAACAGCAGAAACGGTGGCACAAATCGTCAGAATGCGTTTGGTCATCATCGCTCTTGTATAGCCCCAAGCCGACACCGGATCGTTAACGGCAGATGACCGAAGATAGCGGCACATTCAAGACAAATCCGCCCCATAAGTTCGCGATTTAGCCACTTTATGATGAGCGGGTCCGCCGTTTCGGCCGCCCGGCAGCGTTTGCGGACGTCTTGTGCGCCTTTCGATATTTTTCGAGCGTCCGGAAACGGTTGCGGTATTCTCAAACGCGCCTGATTCGCAGCGCCGCGTGCCCGCTGCGTCGCGAACGCGGCAAGTTCAGTGGTCACCGCGTTCCCGTTGGATCGTGGGCCTTTGCAAAAAGGCCTTCACAAATGGCCTCAGCAAGATTTCCTGCCGAGGCAGAACCCTTAGTCAATGCTCCCCGGCTTTCGTTTTCTGTTCGCTGCGATCGTGTTGTCGCTGTCGCTCCTGGTTTTTGGGCTTGGCGCGGCGGCGTTGCTGCGAGCGGCACACGAGGAATTCGCAAGCAACCCTGCATGGCGAACGGCTCCCGAAGTGAAGTTCGCCCAGCCGGCCGAGGCCACACAACCCGCCCTGGCCATGTTGCGCGTCGATGTGCCGGCTCCGGAGAAAGCGCGTGAGGATGCAGCGGAACCGGCAAGCACCGCGCCGATCGCCACGCCGAACCGGGAGCCGTCTTTGCAGGCCGAAACCGTAAAGGCGGACACGGCAACCCCGGAAATCGCAGTCGCGGAAAATCCCGCCGCTCGCGCGATCGCCCCGGCTTCGCCGGAGGTGTCTGCTGCCACCGAGGAAAACAAGATCGCGGCAAGCGAAACCTCGGCCCGCCAGGCTGCGCCGGTCGCCCCTCAGCCCGAGCGGGCCGACACGCAGCTTGCGTCGGCAACGGATATCGCGGCGACGAAAATCGCAACGCTCGGCGGGCCGCCCGTCGACGTCGAGACCGCGCCGCCGGAGAAGGTCGGCGACGCAAGACCAGATCAAACAAAGCCCGATCAAGCCGCGAGCGAGAAACGCACACAAGCAAGGCGTGCCGCCAGGCATCGCAAATCTGCGGCCGCACGGGCGCGACAGGCGGCGCAGCAAGCCCAACTGCAAGCCAATCCGTTCGCGCCGCCGTCGGCCGCGCCACTGCCCGCCGCACCGCCCGTCCGCCGCGCAAAAAGACCTCCATCTCCTCCATCTACCTGACACCCTCTCCTGGTGCGCTGGTCAAGCCGGGCCGGTCGCGACCGGCGGTCCGCCCGGAAGGCCCCATTCGGCCCACGAGCCGTCGTAAAGCGCGGCGCCACGCACGCCCAACCTGTAGAGCGCGAGCGTCAGCACCAGCGCGGAGACGCCAGAGCCGCAAGTCGTCACGATCGGCCGTGTCATGTCGACGCCGGCGCCTGCAAAGGCCTTGCGCAAATCCGCAAGCGGCTTCATCGCGCCGGTACCGGCGTCGAACAGTTCGGCATAGGGCACGTTGCGGCTGCCCGGAACGTGGCCAGGCCTGCGGCCGGGCCACGGTTCCTCTACCGTGCCCTCGAAACGCGGGCGCGGACGCGCATCGATCAGTTGTTCTTTGTTGGTCTGGAGATTGCCGAGCAGTTGCTCCTTGCTTCTGACGTAACTCGGGTCGAGCCTTGCCTGGAATTTTCCTCCCCCCGGCGTCACCGCACCGGACGCAACCGCGCGCGCTTCCGCCTTCCATTTCTTCAGCCCGCCATCCAGCACCTTCACTTTGGGATGGCCGAAGGCAAGGAACATCCACCACGCCCGCGGCGCTGCGACCCAGGCACCGGCATCGTAGGCCACCACCGTGTCATCAGAGGAAATTCCGAGCGCGGAGACGTCGCGCGCAAACTGCTCGGCGGTTGGAAACATATGCGGCCGCGGATCGTTCGGGTCCGCGATGGTGTTGACGTTGAAGAACACCGCGCCCGGAATATGCGCCGCCAGAAAATCATCCGCCGGCAACGGCAGCACGCCCGGCATCTTGTAGGACGCGTCGATGACCTTGACCTTCGGATCATCGAGATGGGCCGCAAGCCATTCGGTGGAAACCAGCGGATCGTCGGTGAATGACGTCATGGCTTAGCCCTTCTTCTTCGGCTCCCACTTCTCGGTCGGGCCGCCGGCATCGCGCCAGGCGGCAAAACCACCGGCGATGTGCGCCACCGGCTTGAGCCCCATATCCTGCGCGGTCTTGGCCGCCAAGGCCGAGCGCATGCCGCCGGCGCAGTAAAAGATAAACTTCTTGTCTTCCTGGAAGACCGGCTTGGCATAGGGACTCGCGGGGTCGATCCAGAATTCCAGCATGCCTCGGGTGCAGGCGAACGCGCCGGGAACCCGTCCCTCGCGCTCGATCTCCCTGGGGTCGCGGATGTCGACGATCACAACGTCACAGCCCTGCGCGGCCTTGATGGCCTCGGTGGCGCTCAAGGTTTCGATCTGCGCATTGGCCTCGTCGAGCAGCGATTTGATGCCGCGATGGATAGTTTGGGTCATTTAATTTTTCCTCGCTTTTTCACCGCTTCCCCGTATCCCGGACGCGGTGCAGCGTTCTCCCGGCGGTGCGGCGCATCGTCCGGCACGATGCACCGCAGAGCCGGGACCCATAGCGATGTGTTTCTATGGGCCCTGGATCAGCAGCGCAACGCTCAAGCGTTGCGCTGCGTCCGGGGCACACGCTCCCGTTCACCGCACCAGTTCCTTCATCGCGCCTTCAAGTCCCTCGATCGTGATCGGGTACATGCGGTTCGAAAACAGCCGACGGATGATGGTGGTCGATTCCGAATAATCCCAGTGCCGCTGCGATACCGGATTGAGCCACACCGCGTGCGGATAGGTGCGGGTGATGCGATCGAGCCAGACCGAGCCTGCCTCCTCATTGACATGCTCGACCGAGCCGCCGGGGACCATGATCTCGTAAGGGCTCATCGAGGCGTCGCCCACGAACACCACCTTGTAGTCGTGCGGATATTTATGCAGCACGTCCCAGGTCGGCGTGCGGTCGGTGAAGCGGCGGCGGTTCTGTTTCCATACGCCCTCATAGAGGCAGTTGTGGAAGTAGAAATATTCCATGTGCTTGAATTCGCTTTTCGCCGCGGAGAACAATTCCTCGACCTGCTCGATGTGGGAATCCATCGAGCCGCCGATGTCGAAGAACACCAATACCTTGACCGCGTTGCGCCGCTCGGGGCGCATGTGGACGTCGAGATAGCCGTGGTTGGCGGTCTCCTTGATCGTGGTGTCGAGATCGAGTTCGTCGGGCGCGCCGGTGCGGGCGAATTTGCGCAATCGCCGGAGCGCGATCTTGATGTTGCGGATGCCGAGCTCGACATTGCCGTCGAGATCCCTGAATTCGCGGCGGTCCCACACCTTCACGGCGCGGAAATTGCGGTTCTTCTCCTGGCCGATGCGCACGCCTTCCGGATTATAGCCATGCGCGCCGAACGGCGAGGTGCCGGCGGTGCCGATCCATTTGCTGCCGCCCTGGTGGCGGCCCTTCTGCTCGGCAAGACGCTTGCGCAGCGTCTCCATCAGCTTGTCCCAGCCCATCGCCTCGAGCTGTTTCTTCTCTTCCTCGGTGAGATATTTTTCGGCGAGTTTCTTCAGCCATTCGGCGGGAATGTCGGCCTTTTCCATGGCGTCGAGCAGGCTTTCCAGCCCCTTGAACACCGTGCCGAACACGCGATCGAACTTGTCGAGATTGCGCTCGTCCTTCACCAGCGCCGTGCGCGCCAAATAGTAGAAATTCTCCACCGACTGCTCGGCAAGATCGGCGTCGATCGCCTCCATCAAGGTCAG
>DATGGY010000243.1:0-64022 GCA_035308285.1 Bradyrhizobium sp.
GAGTCCCGGATTTCCGTCAGCAGCACCTCGCTGCGCGTCGGCGCGGGAGCAGCCGGCGGCGGCGGGACTTCCTTCTTTCTCAGGGTGTTGATTGCCTTGATGATGAGGAACAGCACGAAAGCGACGATCAGGAAATTGAGCGTCAGCGTCAGAAAATTGCCCCAGGCCAGAACGGCGCCCTGTTTTTTTGCATCCGCAAGATTGCTGGCCGTGACGGCTTTCGACAGGCCGGTGAAATAATTGGAAAAGTCGAGGCCGCCCGTGATGGCACCGATCAGAGGCATGATGATGTCGCCGACCAGCGAACTTACGATACTGCCGAAGGCGGCGCCGATGATCACGCCGACCGCAAGGTCGACGACATTGCCCTTCATCGCGAAGTCGCGAAACTCCTTGAGCATCTCGAGACCTTTCGTTTCGGCATCACGAATCGGAGCGCTCACGGCGGCACCAACGCGCGCTAATTGATGAGACCGGCATGCACCATTGCGCTGCGCACCGCAGCGCGCGTCGGCTCGGACACCGGCACCATCGGCAGGCGAAGCGTCTCGTCGATCTTGCCGAGCAGCGAGAGCGCGTACTTCACCGGCGACGGATTGGACTCGATGAAGAGATTGGTATGCAGCGGCATCAGTTTGTCATGCAACTTGAGTGCGGTCGCGACGTCGCCCTTCTGCCAGGCCACATGAAACTCCGAACACAGCCGCGGCGCGACGTTGGAGGTCACGGAGATGCAGCCGTGCCCGCCATGGGCCATATAGCCCAGCACGGTGGCGTCTTCGCCCGACAACTGATTGAATTCCTCGCCGAGTCTTGCGCGTTGCTGAGAAACCCGCACCATGCTCGCAGTCGCATCCTTGACGCCGGCGATGTTCTTGAGCTCGAACAGTCGCGCCATGGTGTCCACGCTCATGTCGATCACCGAACGCGGCGGAATGTTGTAGATGATGATCGGAATTCCGATCGCATCGTTGATTGCCTTGAAGTGCTGGTACATGCCCTCCTGGGTCGGCTTGTTGTAATAGGGCGTCACCACCAGCACGGCGTCGGCACCGGCCTTCTCGGCATGCTCTGCAAGCTCGATCGCCTCCCTGGTCGAGTTGGAACCGGCGCCCGCGATCACGGGAACCCGGCCCGCCGCCTCCCCGATGCACCATTCGACGACGCGCTTGTGCTCGTCGTGGCTGACGGTCGGGCTTTCGCCGGTGGTTCCGACCGGCACCAGGCCATTGGTGCCCTCAGCTATTTGCCAGCTCACCAGCCCCCGGAAAGCCGCCTCATCAAGCGAGCCGTTCTTGAACGGCGTAACCAAGGCGGTAAAAGATCCCCGGAAATTCGTCTTGGCTGCCATGGACTTCCTCCGAAACGCGACGCGGCACTGCCGCTACATAATGACCAATTGATCAATTCATACCGGGTATGATGGCCCGGCGAAAGACCTCAACCGGCCGGGCGGTCCGCGTCCCCACCTGAAGTTTGGCACCTGAAGTTACCTCCGATACCAGTACGAGCCGCGATTTTGCCGCGGTGCTGCTGCAGACATCGCAGAGCCAGCGTATTTGGCATTTTCTGCACATATTCCGTCAAATAGACGTAGTGGAGTGGATTTGACATTCGCTCCCCATCCAGCCCGAGCTTCGTAAAGCGAATGTCAAATCCAAAACTCCACTACAAACCTATATTTGCTGGTGGTCCTTTGATTCTAACATTCGCAAGTATGCCTGCTGAAACGGGATGCGAATGTTAGAATCGGACCACTAGGACAACCGCCGTCCCGTGATTCGTCGCAAAGGAATGCCGTGACCAGATCCGCCCGTGCCCAAGCGCTGCGATCGACAGCGATAGCGACAACGCTGGCGCTGGCGATGGGAATATCGACCTGGCCTGCGGGTGCTGCCGCCAAACCCAAGATTCCATTGCCGAAGCCGCGGCCGATTGCGCGCAACGTCGTTCCCAAAGGTACCGACAAGATCACGGCCAGGGGCGCGGACAAGAATGCAAATAAGACCAAGGCCAACAGTTCCGACAAGACCCCGTCCGTTGCGGCCTCGCCCTTGCCCGCGCCGGCGATAGCTCCCGCAACTCGCCAGCATGCGGCGTTGCCGCCACTAGCTGCGCGCAAGCCGCCACCGACGCCGGCTGCCATCGCCGCGACGTCGACCACCTCGCAAGCCGACAAGGACGCGCTCGAGAACGTCATTGAACTCGTGCGCCGACACAAGCCGGCGGACGCGACGGCGGCCGAGGCCGCCATCGCCGATCCGGTGGCCAGGAAGCTTGCGGAATGGATCATCCTGCGCAGCGACGACAATGGCGCATCGGTCGAACGCTATCGCGCGTTCATTTCCGCCAATCCGAGCTGGCCTTCGCAAACCTTCCTGCGCAGGCGCCTGGAAGCCGCGCTGTGGGACGATCATCGCGACGAAGCTACGGCGTGGTCTTGGTTCCAGAATGAATCGCCTTTGTCGGCAAAGGGCAAATTCTCGCTGGCGAGAGCCATGATCGGACGCGGCGACCGGACCAACGCGGAGCGTCTGGTGCGCGATGCCTGGCGCAACGATTCCATGTCGGAGGATACCGAAAGCACCGCGCTCGACCTGTTCGGGGCGTTGATCGCGCCCGGCGACCACAAGGCGCGGATGGATCTCTTGCTTTACGGCAGCGAACACGAAGCGGCGCTGCGCGCGGCAAAACGGCTCGGGGGCGGCGAAGTCGCACTCGCCAAGGCGCGCATCGCCGGCTACCGCAAGGCATCCAACGCCCGCGCCCTGCTCGATGCGGTTCCGCGCGAATTGCACGGCGACCCCGGTTACATCTTCAGCAGGATCCAGCTATTGCGCCGGGAAGAGAAATTCAATGAAGCCGCGCAGCTCATAATGAGTGCGCCGAGGGACCCCGGCCGCCTCTACAATGTGGACGAATGGTGGATCGAACGGCGATTGCTGTCGCGCAAGATGATCGACGTCGGCGAACATCGCACCGCCTACCTGATCGCGCGCGACGCAGCCCTGCCGGCACGCGATATCTACAGGACCGAGCAGGAATTCACGGCGGGCTGGATCGCGCTGCGCTTTCTGAATGACCCTTCAACGGCAGCCCAGCACTTTGCGCGCCTCGGCGCCGGCAGCGCCAACCCCACCACGCTCGCGCGCGCCGGCTATTGGCAAGGCCGTGCCGCCGAGGCCGCCGGCCGTTCCCAGGAAGCCCGCGCCGCCTATGCAGCGGCCTCCGAGCAATCGACCAGCTATTACGGCCAATTGGCGCGCGCCAAACTCGGCCTGCCGCAGATCGAGTTGAACAATGCACCTACCGCGCGCGGGCGCGCCGTCGAACGGCTTGAGATTGTCCGCGCAGCGCAGCTCCTCTACGAACTCGAAGAGGGCGAAATCGCTATCCCGATCTTTGCCGACATGGGTGAGAACGGCGATGGCGATACGCTCGTCGGACTTGCCGAACTGGCGTCGCGTTACGGCGATGCGCGCGGCATGCTGCTGGTGGGCAAGGCGGCGCTCAATCGCGGACTGCCGTTCGACTTCTACGCCTTCCCGGTGACGGGCATTCCCCCGTTCAGGTCGATCGGCCCCGACGTCGAGCAGAGTATCGTCTATGCCATCGCGCGGCAGGAGAGCGCGTTCAATCCCTCCGTGGTTTCGCCGGCGCAGGCCTATGGGTTGATGCAGGTGACGGCGGATGCCGGCAAATATGTCTGCAAGAAATACGGCGCCAGCTATGACTTCGGACGGCTGAAAACCGATCCGGTCTACAACACCGCACTTGGCGCAGCCGAGCTTGGCGGCCTGATCGAGGATTACCGCGGCTCCTATGTCATGACGTTTGCCGCCTACAACGCCGGGCGCGGCAGCGTCAAAAAATGGATCGAGCGCTACGGGGACCCGCGCGATCCAAAGGTAGACGCCGTCGACTGGGTCGAGTTGATCCCCTTCTCCGAAACCCGCAACTACGTGCAGCGAATCATCGAGAATCTGCAGGTCTATCGCGCCCGTTTCGGCGGCGGCACGCGGCTGCAGATCGAGGCCGATCTGCACCGCGGCAACGTCGAGTAGGTTCCATAGCGCATGATGGCTTTCACTTCACCTCTCCCGCTTGCGGGGGAGGTCGACGCGCGAAGCGCGGCGGGTGGGGGAAGTCTATCCAGTCGGGCAGCACGTTTTGCGGAAGCACCCCCACCCCAACCCTCCCCCGCAAGCGGGAGAGGGAGCGCGCCTCGGTCGTCGTTACAAACTTGAGCTACCTCATCACCGCTAGCCTCGTTGCCTTCCATTCGCCGGGCGTGACCAAGCGCGAGGCGAATACGCGTTTGAGAGCTGCTTTGGCCAAAGAAAATCCCCCTCCCGATAGATGCCTATCGGAAGGGGGATTTTCTACGTCAGGACTGCTTTACTTGTGGAACATCGCAGGCTTCGCGGGTTCCTCAGGCGCCCAGAGGCGATAGCTGAGGGTTGCGAATACCGTCGCGCCCTGGGTGATCAGAGAAGCATCGGCCGCGAGCGGAACTGCTGCGTTCCTGGCGCTCGCCCCGACTTCCTGCGTCGCCCATACCGAGAGGCTCGCCGGACCGAAGTTGTATTCCACGAGACCGCCAACCGCCCAGATGTGGAACCGCTGAGCATTGCCGAGCGTGCTGCCGCCAAATGCCGTGCACGGAATTCCGCAGGTGTCGTCGGTAACCTGCGCCACGTAGTAGGCGACCGGACCGATCGTCCACTTTCCAAAGGTTTTCGTAGCCGTGAAGTCCGCATGGAAAATGTCGCCGGTCGTGTAATTGTCGCGGCTATTTCGAGTGTTGAACTCTTCATACAGAGCAACGCTGAGATTCCAGCCACCGCCCAGATACGAGAGGATCAACTCAGGCTGGAAGGTCCACCAGGGGTTGCCGGCGTTGCCGAGGCCAAAGGGTCCCTGAGTGGTGCCATCGGGCACGTAAATGCCGACACCTGTCTTGACCACAAATCCGCTGGTCCCGAGCTTCCAGCTCAACTCACCCGGGACGATGTAGGTGTTGTGCGCGCCAGCGAAGTTGGAGGGCAGCGAATTGGGGATCGAATTAAGAATAGATTGGAGGGGATTTGAGACGCTCGCCATGACGAACGGCTGCACGATGACGGCGTCATACGTCGCACCAAGGAAAGTCCAGCCAGGAACGAACAGGAAGCCCTGCACGTCGACCGCGGCTGCCACACCATTGTGCGTGCCGAGCCCAAGAGTGGTTGTGCCCGGACCCACCAGGTTCGTCTGATAGGTGAAGATCTGGTTGAACATGTAGATGCCCGGCGGCGGAACGCCGGCGCTCGCACCGAGGAACGCGCCCGGCTTCGTAGCCCAGCCCGCGTACCCACCTTCGTACGCGTTCGCAGGCGAGAAGGCCACGGCGGCCAGACCCGCTGCCGCTAAAAGAGTCTTGATACTGAATTTCATGTGTCCCCCTATGTAGACCTGTGAAACGCTATTCCGTGTTGAACCTCGGCACCCCAACCTTCGCGTGCGAAACTTCCCCCGCCACTGCGAATTCAACGTGCCTATTTCAAATGCGAGAGTTGCTGCTCACGAATGAAAAGGCAATTTAAACTTGCCTTATGAAGGTTTGTCACAGTCCTTTTTCCGTCAGGTGTTGCAAAATATGCACACATGCCGCCGTCGCTCCGAAACTCACCTAAGCTGCTGTTTTACCGAATATTTCGTGGCCCGGAATTTCTTTGGCGAAGGACCTTCAAGAATCCTTGAAGCGCGATCGTCGGCGTAACATCGTGCCCGCGAACGCTCTCCGGCCGGGCTATTAGGTACTTCGAATCGAAGCGATGGAGCGCCCGGCGCTGCCCCGTTTGGCGGCGGGCAAGATCCGCCTAAAGCCAACGCTGCAAAGGCAAATGGCAAGGCGGCAGACCGATTCGAGGCCGTTCGCCCATGCGCGGGCTGCAATCATCGCCGCATGGGCGCCGACTTTTGGCGGAAGGATGTTGCATGAATGCGGCCTGCCAACGTACGAAGTCGCATCGCCTGATCCGTTGGTTGCGGCGGGAGAAGCTGGAGGGAATATGCGTTTTTCGGTGATCCTTGCCGCGTTGGCCGCATCTTTAGCCTTCGTCAGTCCGGCGCTGGCCCAGAGTCAAAGCGACGTCGATAGTTGCAGGTTTGCAGGAGTACTCAGCAAGGCTGATGAAGGCATCGCGGCCTGCGACCGCGTGATCGATGATGCGAAAGTGACTGTGCCGAACCGCGCAATTGCGCTTAGCAATCGCTGCGGATGGTGGTGGACGAAGAACGATCCGGACCGCGCGCTCGCTGATTGCAATGAAGCTATAAGGGCCGATGGCGGCAACGCCGCCGCCTTCCTCAACCGAGGCAATAGCTTCTTTAGCAAGTCGGACTTCGAGCACGCTTTTGCCGACTTCAATGCCGCGATCCGGCTCGACCCCAAGAACGCGTGGGCCTATGCCGCACGGGGCAATCTCTACAGGACCCAAGGCGAGTTCGACCGTGCGCTCGCCGATCTGAACGAATCGATCAAGCTCGACCCGAACTACTCCCTCGCCTTCTTCGCCCGCGGCGACCTGTACCGGAGCAAGGGCGATTTGGCCCGCGCGATGGCCGACATGAACGAGTCGCTCCGGCTCGATCCGAACTACGCGCTGGGTTACTCCACGCGAGCCCGGCTGTCCTACAAGCTCGGCAACAACCCGGCCGCAATCGAGGACTTCAACAAGGCGATCAAGCTCGACCCAGAGAATGCCACGGCGCACTTCAACCGGGGCGTCGCCTATTATGTCGTTGGCGGCCGTATCCCGGACGCAGTCGCCGATTTCAAGAAGGCCGCCGAACTCAACCCGAAGGACGCCTATGCCGCGATCTGGCGCGATCTCGCCGAACGGCGCAACAACGCGCCGAGCCATTTGGCAGAAGCCGTGAAGCAACTCGACATGACCGCATGGCCGGCGCCCGTGATCCGTCACCTCTTCGGCGAGCTCACTGCCGAACAGACCCTTGGCGCGGCCTTCGACACCGACCCGAGGACCAAGCAAGCGCAAACCTGCGAAGCTAATTTTTACAGCGGCGAGTTTGCGTTGATTCAAAAGAACAAGAAAGAAGCGCAGCGCCTTCTCAAGCTCGCAGCCGATGATTGCCCGCCAAGCTTCGTCGAATCCACGGCTGCGATTGCGGAGCTGATACAGCTCAAATGAGACCCGCGGCGCTCGCGCGCTTCTCACATGATCGCAGCTTACTTGTCTTGCAGCGTCGCTAGACCGCTCTTGCAGCGTCGCTAGACCGCGTTCGGAATTTGCCGCAACGGCGCTTTGGCCGGAACTCCGGCGGCGCCGGAAGCGGCAAGTGCTGAGCAGGTCCCCCATGTCCCCGGAACTCTGCTCAGCATCTTAGCGCCCTCGCCCTCTCCCCGCCTGAGAACGTGGACCGGAGCGAACCGTCTTAACAACGGGACGACCTCGGGTGCCCCCCTCCGTCGCGATGGCGAAATTAGCGAAGCTTCCTGCCCACGCAACATAAAGGCGACACTAGGCAAGCTTCGGCGCGGATGTTTTTGGCAAATGTTGCAGAAAAGGCACGCACGTCTTCGCCGGCAAGCCGAAGACTGTGTCTGCGACATCGACACCAAGTAATCGGACCGTCTGAAAATTGGCAGCTTGCGGCTCGCCCCTGTGTCGGGCATATCGGCCACAACGGAGCTGTGGCCGAGTGGCTGAAGGCGGCGGTTTGCTAAACCGTTATAGGGTTGTAAAGCCCTATCGAGGGTTCGAATCCCTCCGGCTCCGCCACCCTTCTTCTGTCCGGCCCGGAGACATGGGTGACGGATCGTACCTAAGACATGGGTACCGCAGGGTGCGTGCCTGCCAAAGTTTGAAGCTCGACGGGGCCGCGCGAGCGACCTGTAGACATCACGTCGGGACTTTTTTCGAAAGCGAAGCCTTGAGAAACTCAAAGTCGGATATTTGCAGCGCCAGCGATTGAAGTCTCTGCTCGGCCCGCAAGAATTCCTCAGCCGACAGGTCCGACTGCGCTCGCCGTCGCCACTTCAAGGTGACCTGAGGTTGATCGACAATTGCCTTTACTCGCGCGACCAGTCCGGCCCGCTCTGCGACTATGTCTTGAATTGCTGCATCGATGGCACCGACGACAGAGGAAATTCGCACATGATCCATCTCTACTTCGCGGTCAGGTGAGCGCATCTTAAACGTCTTGAGGGCGCTTTTGAGCTGCGGATTGACGAAAGCATCTGTACTCATCGCAATAACCTTCGTGCCATCACAAGCAAATCAGCCGCTCTTTGATGCGAGGAATTCGATTCCAATGCTGCTCTTCGTTTCCCAAATCATCTTCGATCGCCTCTTCACCCGACCGTCCAGTGTCAGAGCAAGAAAAAATTCTTCGGTTCGCATTCGAGCATTGATCTTTTCAAAGATATGGAGCTTTGCCCCGGTCGCCGAAATATCCTCCACCTGACCTTTTATCGACCATGTTCCATCGGCCGCGATCGCGATGGCCTCATGATAAAATTCAACACGCTTTGCTCTTCGTTTGTCGACAGCCATTGGTTTACCCGTCCCTATCCCTTGCCCAAGGCAGCGATGATCCGGTGATCATTTGTATTTGTCCCTAAGCGATTTAGTCAAACGAACGCCACACCAATCCGCTTTTCTTCGCGCCAGATGATGCGGCACGGTAAATGCGATCCGTCCGCCGGGAAAACCAGCGTGAAAGAGTCGTGGATGCCAACAGGGCTAGTCATGTCGCGCGCCGCCCAGGCACTCGATATATTGTGAACCATGCAAGCGACCGCACCGCCAACTCAATCGTTCCGGCCTTGGAGACGCGATCGCGAGGAAGACCCGCTTCTCGACCAAGAGGCCAGGTTAGGCTGTAAGTGTAAGGAATTGATGAATTTCCGATAGCCTGATCCGAGTCGATAGTCTGACGGTCAACATCCAAAGATAATTGCAATATGAGTCTTCCTTACGCGCCTGCTCAAATAACGACGCCAACACTCAAATATGGACAAAGCTTTTTTGAGCCACGCAGGGAGACTGTCGCTTGGGTTATGTCTATTTTCTCGAACTGAGCAACGGCGACATCTATGTCGGATCGACGAATGAACTTCGCTGCCGGTTTTCTTCAACGACGAATTCGCGCGTGGTTCGCAAACCCATGCCGGCACCGGAACGTTGCGGGCGACGTGGTAGACTGCGAACAGTTCCGCTCTTAGTGCGCCGTCATCCAGTCGCGGGCCTCGCGCTGGGCGGCTGCGATTTCTGCTTCCGACATCAGCTCGGCGATCTCGCGGCGCATCTGAACGGCATCGTGGCGGCCCTTCACGGCGGCAAGATTGAACCATTTATGCGCGGCGACCAGGTTGACGACGCCGGAGCGTCCGCTCGCCCAGTAAAGCCCACGCTCGAACAACACGTCGGGAATCGCGGTTGCTTCCACCGGCGTCGCGCTATCCAGATCGAAAAGTCCCTGAAACATCTGTCATCCCCTTCTTGTTTTTCTTAAACCCGCCCTGTCCGAGCGCGGCCCCTGTCCTGCTTGCAACGTCGCGTAATTCCCAGCGCGCGATCAGCAAAAGTGGACTTGCAGTTTTGCGTCCGATCGCGCGCCAATCTTGAGAGGGCGCACGATCTGACCGCCAAACCGCCCACACCTTGGCGGATCATGCGCTCGCCGTTTGCTGGCTTGTCGGAATGATCTTGACCAGCCAAGTTTGAAGGACAGTTTAAGTATCGCGATGAATCCGGCGTAAACGCCTCATCGGCGCAGGCCGCCGTGAAATGACAGAAACGCCCATTTCATCGGGGCTTTTAGGTGTTGCTATAAATTGGTTTACCCCGCCATTTTCGCGAAACGATAACCATCGCCGCAAGCAAGCGGCGATGTGACGCGCCGGCGCATCCGGCCCCCAAAGGGCCCTTGCGAGCCGTGGAGCATCGCGACAACGATCTGCAGGAATGATTTGTGGGATTGAATGTCCGCCGGGCATCACGGCACCAGCGTGGAACGAGGGCGTCGGCGAACACGTCAGGACCAGATTTCACATTGACGCTCAAAGGCCGAGAGCCCTCAAGTCCGTGAAACTGCGGATCGCTGAAATCCGCACCGAACGAAGAAAACCTGTTTTCTTCTGCCGGACCGGCTTTCGACAAAGAGCGAGCTCTTTCGAAACTACGATCCAGCCGTTTGACCTGATGTCTCGCCGACACCCTCTTTCGTCGACAAGAGCCGATCTTTCAACATCTGCTTTTTTGGAAGCAAACCGTCCGGAAGGCTCGTGTGACGCGCCGGCATCAAAACCGCCGGCAATTCTTCAGGCGAGATTTACTTCTTCTTCTTGACCCTGCGGGTCTTCTTCGCAGTCTTCTTCACTGCGCTCTTCGCCTTCTTTGCCTTCTTAGCTTTCTTCGCCATGTTGCCCTCCTAATGTAGTGAGATGGCTTAGTCGCTGCGTGCACTCGGGAATCGAAATGCACTGCATCCCGAATACACCAACACATTGAAAAAAACAGTGTCCCGCTTAAGGAAGTGTTGACGCGGTGATTTGAGAGCGCGCGTTGCGCGTTGATCCGCGGCACGCCGATCTATCGGCGCAACCGCGCCAACAAAGTGCGAAAAACCGCAATACTTCACCGCCGATCTTGCAAAAAGCGCCTGTGGCGCAGCTCTTTCTTCAATTTTCGTATTCAATCATCGCCGTTGCAGCGATGGCATGGCGCATCGTGTAAGCGGCCAAATTGCGTGTAGCGCGGACTCTGAGTCGCGACTTTTGGCAATAAAAAAATTTTCACGCTCACCGGCTTCTCGTCTCATCGATGCTCGCCAGACGCGGTTTTTTGCGCGAATCGATTGTGGCTGATTCGCGACCGCATCGTTCCGCAGACGCGTCGCATCGCCGGTTATGGTGAATGATTGATGTGCAATCGCGGACATTCTTGAATCAACGCAAAGCAACCGCTTCATCAGCGCGCCGGCTGAGACAACTCAAACGCCGAGTTTGGACTTCAGGAGGTCGTTGACGGCCTGCGGATTGGCCTTGCCGCCGGATGACTTCATCACCTGGCCGACGAACCACTGGATGGCCGCCGGCTTGGCTTTCGCCTGGGCGACTTTGTCCGGGTTAGCGGCGATGATGTCGTCGACCATCTTTTCGATCGCGGAGAGGTCCGTGACCTGCTTCATGCCGCGGGTTTCGACTAGCGCGCTGGGCGAACCATCCTCAATCCACATAATATCCAAGAGGTCTTTCGCAATCTTGGTCGAAATCGTGTGATCGTGAATTAAGGCCACGGTCTCCCCCAGCCGCAGTGGGGTAACCAGGGAACTACCTATTGTAATGCCGGCTGTGTTTGCCCGGCCTAGCACATCGTTAATCGTTAAACTGGCGGTAGTCGTCGCAGTGACAAAGATCGTGTCGGGAGGGGTCGAGGCAAATAGCCCCATATCGTAACCCTCACTTGGTAATGTCACGCTAATCTGGGGTTTGTTTACGTGGATTTGGGTTCTGCTGGCCGCTTTTTGGTAGTTCAGCGCATACAGGAGGGCTTGCTCAAAATAGTCAGCTCTCTCCTTTTCAGCGACGAGTACCTCAGCTTGGTACTTAGTAAGTCCATATTTGTCTATGAACCGGGCTTTCTTCTGGTCCGGTAATTCTGGCAGCTGCGCCTTCAGTTCGTCCACAAAAGCTTGAGTAAGCTCGAGAGGGAGCAGATCTGGATCAGGGAAATAGCGGTAGTCGTGCGCCTCCTCTTTTGACCGCATCGATCGCGTAGTACCCTGAATTGGGTCGAATAAACGCGTTTCTTGTTCGATCACCCCGCCATCTTCAAGAGTTTCTTTTTGTCTGTGAGCCTCTGCCTCAATGGCCTGTCCAATGAAGTTAATCGAGTTAAGATTCTTGATCTCACAACGGATGCCTAACGGGGTTCCCGGCCTGTGCAATGAGACGTTGACGTCAGCGCGCAAGCTACCCTTTTCCATGTCTCCATCGCAGGTGCCAAGATAGCGTAATATCTGACGAATCTTGGCCACGAAATTCATTGCGTCATCAAACGAGTGGATATCTGGCTTGGTGACAATTTCCATCAACGCCACCCCACTTCGATTCAAATCCACGAAGGAGGCATCATCTCTCTGATCGTGCAGGAGCTTGCCTGCATCTTGCTCAAGATGGATACGCTCGATTCTAACCTTGACCTGAGTGTTGTCTCGGGATTCGATAGTGACCTCGCCCTCGCCGACGATCGGCGACTTGTACTGGCTGATCTGGTAGCCTTGCGGCAAATCCGGATAGAAATAGTTCTTGCGGTCGAACACCGAACGCAGATTGATCTTCGCGTTAAGGCCAAGCCCGGTCCGTACCGCCTGGCGCACGCATTCCTCGTTGATCACCGGCAACATGCCCGGCATTGCCGCATCGACCAGCGAGACATGGGAATTGGGCTCGCCGCCGAACTCCGTCGAAGCGCCCGAGAAAAGCTTGGCGTTGGAAGTGACCTGGGCGTGGACCTCCATCCCGATCACGACTTCCCAGTCGCCGGTGGCGCCCTTGATCAGTTTCGAATTCGTCGCACTCATGCTCTTCCACTCCCGAGCAGCGCGGAAACAATCCCTTCCCATTCGACATCGAGAGAACTCTTCGCAACCGGCTTGCTGGCCTCACGGTACCAATAGGCGGCGTTGCCAAGGTCGCCCTCGACGCGGTGCAGATAGGCGTGCACCCAGGCCGCTTCACGCGTTTCTTCGTCCTGCACGATCTTGTGTGCCTGATCCCATTCGCTTCTCGCCGCCCACCACAGTGCGGCCAACGGCGCGTCCAGTTCCGGCGCCGGCGCTGCGCCCGCAAGGCTTGCTCTGAACTGCGCCATGTTCACCACCACCTCGCCGGCGTGAACCGTCCCGCCGCCTGCTCGATCACCTCGCCGAGCGAGAACAGCGTCTCCTCGTCGAAGGGACGGCCGATCAGTTGCAGGCCGAGGGGCAGATCTTGCGAATCTTTGCCCGCGGGAACGGCGATCCCGGGCAATCCCGCCATGTTCACCGTGACCGTGAAAATATCGTTGAGATACATCTCCACGGGATCGGCGCCCTTCTCGCCGACACCGAACGCCGCCGACGGCGTTGCCGGCGTCAGGATCGCGTTCACGCCTTTCGCAAAGCAATCCTCAAAATCCCTCTTGATCAGGGTGCGGACTTTTTGCGCGCGAAGATAATAGGCATCGTAATAGCCCGCAGAGAGCACGTAAGTGCCGATCAGGACGCGGCGGCGGACCTCCGCGCCAAAGCCCTCAGCGCGGGTGTTTTCGTACATTTCGCCGATGGAGTGGCCGCTCACGCGCAGGCCGTAGCGGACGCCGTCATAGCGCGCCAGATTCGAGGAGGCCTCCGCGGGCGCGACGATGTAATAGGCCGGAAGCGCGTATTTGGTGTGCGGCAGCGACACCTCGACGAGTTCGGCGCCGGCGGCCTTGAGCCAGGAAGCGCCCTCGCTCCAGAGCTTTTCGATCTCGGCGGGCATGCCGTCGAGGCGATATTCTTTGGGAATGCCGATCTTCATTCCCTTGACCGATTTTCCGATCGCGGTCTCGTAATCCGGCACCGGGCGATCGACCGAGGTGGTGTCCTTGGGATCATGCCCCGCCATCGAGCGCATCAGGATCGCGGCATCACGCACGGTGCGGCCGATCGGTCCAGCCTGATCGAGCGAAGACGCAAAAGCGACGATGCCCCAGCGCGAGCAGCGCCCGTAAGTTGGCTTCACGCCGACCGTGGCCGTGAACGCCGCCGGCTGGCGGATCGACCCGCCGGTGTCGGTTGCGGTTGCGCCCATGCACAGCAATGCCGCCACCGCCGAGGCCGAGCCGCCCGAGGAGCCACCCGGCACCAGCGTGGTATTAGCGCCCGCGCGCCGCCAGGGATTGGCGACCGGACCGAAGCACGAGGTCTCGTTCGAGGAGCCCATCGCGAATTCGTCGTTGTTGAGCTTGCCAAGCATCACGGCGCCGTCGCGCCAGAGCTGCGAAGTCACCGTGGACTCGTAGGTCGGCACGAAATTGCCGAGAATTTTCGAGCACGCGGTGGTGCGCACGTCCTTGGTCGCGAACAGGTCCTTGATGCCGAGCGGGATGCCGGCGAGCGGGCCGCCCTCGCCTTTTGCGATTTTGGCGTCCACCTCGCGCGCCATGGCCCGCGCCCGATCGGGCGTCTCCAGCACAAAGGCGTTGAGCGCGCGCGCGGCCTCGATCGCCGAAAGATGCGCATTCGTCAGCTCGAGCGACGTGAAGGATTTCTTCGCCAGGCCATCCCTGGCCTCGGCAAGCGTCAGCGACGTCAAATCGGTCATTTACTAACCGGGCTGCTATTAACCGGGCTGCAGAAGAAGGGCGAGAGTGTCTTGTCGTTGGCGGGATCGTCGCGCAACGCCTTGCCGCTGGCCCTGCCCGCGGCCTCCAACGCATCGAGCACGGCGTCGACCGCCTTATCGGGATCGGCGGCCTTGCCCTCGCGCTCCATAGCGTCGAGATAATTCATGTAGGCCTGATAGGCCCTTTCATCGTCGCAGAGCAAACACATCAGAAATTCCCGTTTCGCGCTCGACTACACTTCGCTCGAAAACGCTAGGCTTATTCGACAACCTTCGGCACCAGAAAGAAATGACCCTGGGTCTCCGGCGCATTCTTGACGATATCGTCGGCGATCTCGCCATCGTTGACCACGTCGGCCCGTTTCTTCATCTCCATCGGTATCACCGACGTCATCGGCTCCACGCCCTCGACATTGACCTCCGACAATTGCTCCACGAAGGCGAGTATCGCGTTCAGCTCGCCCTCAAGGTGCGGAACCTCTTGCTCCCTGACTGCAATCCGCGCCAGATGCGCGATGCGGCGAACAGTGGCGGCGTCGACCGACATTATATGGGGCCTTTCGGGGCAAATCTCAGCCCGCCGTATAGCAGAGGGTGGTTTTGCGCCGCAACCGTCGGGGCGCCTGCTTAGCTCGCCAATCGGCTCAAACACGCCAGCGCCGCGCCCGCCAGCGCCCGGGTTAGCTCGGCGGCCGGCATCTCGCGGCCCAACCGCACGGCCTGACCTGCCCAAAGATTGGTGAAATCGGTCTTGCCGAGCTTTTCCGCCGCCGCTTTCAGAGGCGCCAAGGCGGTTGCCGCGTGAGGAAATTGCGGCGCATCCGGCGATATCGGGCCGACCTCGCGCATTACGCGATTGGCGATGCCGCGCGCCGGGCGTCCGGTCATGACGTTCGTGATGACGGTGGAATCGTCATGCGCCTGCGCCAGCGCGGTCCGCGCCGGCGCGCTGACCTTGGATTCAGGACAGCGCAGATAGGCGGTGCCGATCTGAACCCCGGCCGCCCCCAGCGCGAAAGCCGCCGCAATGCCCCGCCCGTCGGCGATGCCGCCCGCCGCGATCACGGGGACCCGCACCGCGTCGACCACCTGGGGCACCAGCGCAAAGGTACCGGGCTGTTCGGAAATATTCTCGGTCAGGAACATGCCGCGATGGCCGCCGGCCTCCGCGCCTTGCGCGATGATGGCGTCGGCGCCGTGCTCCTCGAGCCAGATCGCCTCTTTCACGGTGGTCGCGGACGAGATCACGGTTGAGCCTGCCGCCTTGACGCGCTTGAGCAGCGCAGTGTCGGGAAAGCCGAAATGGAAACTGACGATTTCAGGCTTGAGCTCTTCGACAAGCCCGCACATTGCAGCGTCAAACGGCGCGCGATTGGCGGCATTGATCGGCGCCGCCGGGTCAAGCCCCAACTCTTTGTAATAGGCGGCAAGGCGCTGCTTCCAAATCGCCTCGCGCGCGGCATCGGCGGCGACGGCCTTGTGGCAGAAGAAATTCATACTGAGCGGTGTCGAGACGCGCTGGCGGATGATGTTGACCTGCTCGCGGGCCTTCTCCACCGAAAGCAAAGCACACGGCAGCGAACCCAAGGCGCCGCCCTGCGCCGCGGCGATCACGAGTTCCGCATCCATCGCGCCTGCCATCGGCGCCAGCACAATCGGGAATTCCGTCTTGAAAAGATCGATCAATCGGCGGTCGGGCCACATGGTCTGCTCATTTTTCGAAAAAGGGAATTTGGCTGGCATCGTTGCCTTGGGCTCTTTGTGAGATTAGCACCCACGGCGTGGCCGAGCTATGCGTCGAGCGGCCGCCTGAGGCCAAAGCGCCGCAGCGCGACCATGGCCCAGATCGCTTCCACCAGCCCGAACGGCCAGGCTCCCTGCAGAAATCCGTAAACGGAACCGAGCCCACAGGCAGCCGCAAAAGCAAGGATGAACCAGCGGCTGCGATCCTCCAGCGCGTAACTCGCCAACATCGCTGTGACCGCAAACAACCCGAAAAGTGTCAGCCCATCCATCGCATTCTTCCCTTCCCGCTTTGCACCGATTGCGGCCCGCGTGTTATGCGAGCGCCATGCCTGCCCTTATTCTACCGCTGATCGATGCGGCCGCGCACTGGCCTGAACGCGGCGCGCTGATTGGCCTTGATTTGGGCACCAAGACCATCGGCGTCGCGGTAAGCGATCCCGACCGGCGGCTAGCGACAGGGGTCGAGACCATCCGGCGCAAGGCCTTCAAGGCCGATGCCGCGCGTCTTCTCGCGATCGCCGGCGAGCGAGCGGCGGTAGGCTTCGTCCTCGGCCTGCCCATCAACATGGACGGCAGCGAGGGACCGCGCGCGCAATCGAGTAGGGCCTTCGCGCGCAATTTTTCCAAACTCACCGCCCTTGGCATTGCGCTCTGGGACGAGCGGCTTTCGACCGCTGCCGTCGAGCGCGAGTTGATCGGAATGGACATGAGCCGCGCGCGGCGCGCCGAGGTGATCGACGAGCACGCCGCGATTTTCATTCTTCAGGGCGCGCTCGACCGGCTGACGACGGCGCGCGCAAAGCGCTGACGATGCCAAGTTCGTCATTGCGAGCAACGCGAAGCAATCCATCCCGCCACGGAAAGAAAGAATGGATTGCTTCCGCCTACGCGCTCAGGCGCTTCGGCGGACTCCTACCCTGCGAAGCTCGTGCAGCGAGCGAAGCTGGGTCGTCGCTTCGCTCCTCGCAATGACGTGATGAATTTTCTAAAGGCTAACCGGTAAGCAAGATAGTTTGGATCACCGCGGCCAGATTATTGAAGCCGTGCAGAATGATCGTCAGCCAGGTTGAGTTGCTGCGATAACGCAGATAGCCGAGCAACAGGCCGATCGAAAACACCTCGCCGAGAAAGTACCAGTCGTATTGCAGATGCAGCCCCGTCCATACCATCGACGACAGCACGATGGCCCCAGTGGGACCGAGGAAGGATTCCGACCAGCCTCGATAAAGAAATCCGCGCGCGAAAAGCTCCTCCGCGATCGGCGCGACCACGCAAAAGGCGATCACCAAAATCCAGAGCGCCCCCTCGGCGCGCGCCGATTTCAGCACGTCGCTCATGAATTCCGGATCGACCTCGCGTCCCGTTGCGCGCGAGAGCGCATCCCAGGCCAGCACCAGGACGAACAAGGCGACGACGCCGATCAAGAAATTTCTCCACGAAGTCAGGCGCAGGCCGAGGTAATCGGAAAACCGCATGCGTGTCATGCGAATCGCGATCCAGAGCGCCGCGAGCACCACGGGCAGTTGCGTAATCACCGAGAGAGAGATCGTCAGGCCATGGCTGGCGACGATACGAACGGCTGCGGCCAAGGCGTCCCGATCGATAGGCCCGTCCTGTTGCAGAACAAACCAGGCCACGACCGCGATCTGTCCCACGAACATCGCCGCGAAGATGAAGAACCCCCATAGCGCGGTACCCCAGAATTTCCAGACGCGGGGCGGACGCTGGACGGGGACGGCGGGCGCGAGAGCAAGGGAACTTGCGGGATCGAGGCTATCCATCAACTAACCTTTATGAGGGCAACGCGCGGTCGAGCAACCTAGCCACATCGTCGCGCGGCAGATCGATGGCGCCGTACATGCTGGCGTGATTCTCGGCAAGCCTTGTGCTCGCAAACAATTCGGCGTGACGGGGCGATATCTGATTAAGCGCGGCCGCCGCCGCCAATAACGCGAGCTTCTCCACCGCCAGCCGCGCCACGCGCTCGGAGTCCGGCCGGAGGAACGCCGTCCCGAGGAAGGCTGCGGTATCGCCGGCGCCGGGAAGGCCCGCCGTTTCGTCGGCAAGATCCTGCAGAATGGACGCTGCCGCCTCGACCTCGCGCGACAAGGCACGCAGCACGTCCAGGCACATCACATTGCCCGACCCTTCCCAGATCGCATTCACTGGAGATTCCCGATAGTGCCGCGCCAGAATACCCTCTTCGACATAGCCGTTGCCGCCGAGGCACTCCATTGCTTCGTACAAAAATCCCGGCGCACTCTTGCAGACCCAGTATTTGATCGCTGGCGTCAGGAGCCGCATATAGGCGGCCTCCGGCTGGTCTTGGGTAGCGCGGTCGAACGAGCGGCAGAGCCGCATGACCAGCGCAATCGAGGCCTCGACATGCAGCGCCATGTCGGAAAGCACGGCCTGCATCAGCGGCTGATCGGAGAGGTGCTTCTGGAACACGCTGCGGTGCCTGGCGTGATGCAGCGCATGCGCAAGGCCCGACCGCATCAGGCCGGCGGATGCAATCGCGCAATCCTGCCGCGTCAATTGCACCATCTGAATGATGGTACGGATGCCCTTGCCCTCCTCGCCGACGCGCATCGCGTGAGCGTCTACGAATTCGACTTCGGACGATGCGTTGGAGCGGTTGCCGAGCTTATCCTTCAACCGCTGGAAGTAAATCGCGTTGACCGATCCGTCCGGCTTAAAGCGCGGCATGAAGAAACAGGTCAGCCCCTGGTCGGCCTGCGCCAACACCAGGAACGCGTCGCACATCGGCGCCGACATGAACCACTTGTGGCCGGTGATGCGATAGGCGTCGCCGTCGCGCATCGCGCGCGTCATGTTGCTGCGCACGTCGGTACCGCCCTGTTTCTCGGTCATGCCCATGCCGAGCGTCATGCCGCGCTTGGTCGGCCACGGCGCGAAGGAGGGATCGTAGGCGCGGGTCGCGATCACCGGCATCGTCTTCGCCAGCACGCTGGGCTCGGCGGAGAGCGCCGCTACCGAGGCGCGCGTCATGGTGATCGGGCAGAGATGTCCGGTCTCGACTCCTGCCGCCATATAAAATTTCGCAGCGCGCACCACCTCGGCCGCGCCTCCGGCCGGCCTGCCATCGGCGGTCCAGGTCGAATTGTGAATGCCGGCATGGACGCTGCGCGCCATCAATTCATGATAGGCCGGATGAAACTCGACCTCGTCGCGGCGATTGCCCTTGGAATCGAACGTCCGCAGTTTTGGCGTGTTCTCGTTGGCAAGCCGCGCGCGCTCCGCCATGGCGGCCGAGCCCCAATGCTGCCCGAATTCGGACAGTTCCGCATGCGCGGACGCGCCGCCGTTGGCAGCGACCGTCTCGGCAAGTGGCCGGTCCATCGCAAACAGATCGACGTCGACAAATGGTGGCGACTGGTTGAGCACCTCGTGGGTCGCAAATGAAGCTAGCGTCATGGCCGCCCTCACGGTCTTTAAATTACGGGTGGGTTTACGCCGGACTGCGTCCGCCGACAGACTCTACCGCCGCGCGGGGCGATCGGGAAATCATACGCGGGACCGCCCGCGCCCGGCAGCGAAAAATGCCGCCACTTCCTCGCATAATTGACAAAACCTTGCGTCGCCATCGCGGCGACCAGCAGTTCCGCCATCAGCGCTGGCTTTCGGCGGAACACACCATGGCACGTCCGTTTACCCTGCTTCCGACATCTTAGGGGATAACTCGCAGGGCCCTTCTTCGCCCTTGCCCCCCGTTCTAACTCTGCCTATAGCTCTGGTTTTAATGACCTCCGCATCGAAATTGACCTTCGTCCTCGGTCACCGGCATCTGCTGGGAATCGAGGGGCTTTCGGCTGCCGATATTACCGGCCTGCTCGACCTCTCCGAGGAATATGTCGAGCTCAACCGCCAAGTCGACAAGAAGCGCACCTCCTTGCGCGGCCGCACCCAGGTCAATCTGTTCTTCGAGGCCTCGACCCGCACCCAGTCCTCGTTCGAGCTTGCGGGCAAACGGCTCGGCGCCGACGTCATGAACATGTCGGTGTCGTCCTCCTCGATTCGCAAGGGCGAAACGCTGATGGATACGGCGGTCACGCTCAACGCCATGCATCCGGACATTCTCGTGGTCCGCCACCACGCGTCGGGCGCGGTGGAGCTTTTGGCGCGCAAGGTCGACGGCTCCGTCATCAACGCCGGCGACGGTGCCCACGAGCACCCGACGCAGGCCTTGCTCGATGCCCTCACCATCCGCCGCAACAAGGGCCGGCTCGAGGGGCTCGTGATCGCGATCTGCGGCGACGTCATGCATTCGCGGGTGGCGCGTTCCAATATCCTGTTGCTGAACACCATGGGCGCGCGCGTCCGCGTGGTCGCACCCTCCACCCTGTTGCCGCGCGGCATCGAGCGGATGGGCGTCGAAGTTGCCCGCGACATGCGCGAGGGGTTGGAGGGCGCCGATATCGTAATGATGCTGCGGCTGCAGCGTGAGCGCATGAACGGTTCCTTCGTTCCGTCGAGCCAGGAGTATTTTCATTATTTCGGCCTCGATCAGAAGAAGCTCGCTTATGCCAAACCGGACGCGCTGGTGATGCATCCGGGACCGATGAATCGCGGGGTTGAAATCGACTCCATCGTTGCCGACGGCGCGCAATCGCTGATCCGCGAACAGGTGGAAATGGGAGTGGCGGTGCGGATGGCGGTGCTCGAAGCACTCGCCCGCAACCTGCCCAACGCGTGACAATATGCTGACCGAGCGCCGCCCGATCCTGCTCGCCAACGCCCGCGTGGTCGATCCGTCGCGCGATTTTGACGGCCCGGGCGATGTCCTGATCGCAGATGGCGTCATCCGCGACAACAAACGCGGCATTGGCGCGGCCGGCGTACCCGAGGGTACCGACGTCATCAACTGTGCCGGCAAGATCGTGGCTCCCGGCCTGATCGACATGCGCGCCTTTGTCGGCGAGCCCGGCGCAAGCCACCGCGAGACATTTGCCTCCGCGAGCCAGGCGGCGGCAACCGGCGGGATCACCACCATCGTCTGCCAGCCCGCAACTTCGCCCGTGATCGACAACTCGGCGACGGTCGATTTCGTGCTGCGGCGCGCGCGCGACACCGCGATCGTCAACATCCATCCGATGGCGGCGCTGACCAAGGGCCTGCGCGGCGAGGAAATGACGGAGATCGGCCTGTTGAAGGCTGCCGGCGCGGTCGCCTTTACCGACGGCGACAGGAGCGTCACCAACGCGCAGGTAATGCGAAGGGCGCTGACCTATGCGCGCGATTTCGACGCCCTGATCGTCCATCACACCGAAGACCCGCATCTGGTCGGCGAAGGCGTCATGAACGAGGGCGAATTCGCCACAAGACTGGGACTGTTCGGCATTCCCAATGCCGCCGAGGCGGTAATGCTGGAGCGCGACGTGCGCTTGGTCGCGCTGACCGGCGGCCGCTATCACGCGGCATCGCTGACCTGCATCGAATCGCTGGAAATCCTCAAGCGCGCGCGCGAGGCGGGTCTGCAGGTCTCGGCTTCGGTCTCGATCAATCATGTGACTCTGAACGAAAACGACATCGGCCCCTACCGGACTTTTCTGAAACTGTCGCCGCCGCTGCGCACCGAGGACGACCGCACGGCAATGGTCGCAGCCGTTGCTTCCGGATTGATCGACGTCATCATGTCCGACCACAATCCGCAGGACGTCGAGGTCAAGCGCCTGCCGTTTGCGGAAGCCGCCTCCGGCGCGATCGGGCTTGAGACCATGCTGCCGGCAGCGCTTCGGCTGATCCACAACGGCGAGACGGATTTCAAGACCTTGATCCGCGCGATGTCGACGCGCCCTGCCGAATTGCTCGGCCTGCCCGGCGGGTCGCTGCGGCCGGGCTCGCCGGCCGACGTGATCGTGATCGATACCGATACGCCCTGGGTCCTTGATCCCGACGATCTGAAATCGCAATGCAAGAACACCCCGTTCGACGAGGCGCGATTTTCGGGCCGCGTCGTGCGCACCATCATCGGCGGACGGACCGTCTATGAGCATGTTTGAAGCCGCGTCACAAAGAGACCATGATGCGCGCGAAATCTGCAAGGCTTAGGAGGTGCGGAGATGTCGGCTAGTGCATGGCTGCCGGTGGCACTTGTTCTCGGCTATTTGCTCGGCTCCATTCCCTTCGGATTGATCCTGACCAGATTGGCCGGCACGCAGGATTTGCGCTCGATCGGCTCGGGCAATATCGGCGCCACCAATGTGCTGCGCACCGGACGAAGGGGTCTTGCGGCGGCGACGCTGCTGCTCGACATGTTCAAGGGCACCGCCGCCGTCATCATCTCGGGCTATTACGGCGGTCCAAACGCCGCGATGCTGGCCGCGCTCGGCGCCTTTCTCGGCCATCTCTTCCCGGTATGGCTGAAGTTCAAGGGCGGCAAGGGCGTCGCGGTCTATATTGGCGTGCTGATCGGCCTGTTCTGGCCGGCCGCGGTGGCGTTTTGCGTGCTATGGCTTGCGACCGCCGTGACCTCGCGCTACTCCTCGCTCTCGGCGCTGGTTGCAAGCGTCATCACCCCGATTTTCCTGTGGTGGTTCGGCCACCCGGCGCTCGCCTCGCTGTTTGCGGTATTGACGTTGTTGCTGTTCTACATGCACCGCGAAAACATCAGGCGCTTGCAGGCGGGCACCGAGGGGAAAATCGGGCAGAAGTGACGGGCGCACCCCCTTCCCCACGCCCCTAGGTTGATCCATGCTCCCCTTTCGGGGGACGCATGGACACCAAGACGCCAACCACAACACATCTCACCTCCGCCCAGCGGATCGACTGGCTGCGGCTGATCCGTTCCGACAATGTCGGGCCGCGAACATTCCGTTCGCTGGTCAATCATTTCGGCAGCGCGCGCAACGCCCTGGAGCGGCTGCCCGATCTGGCGCGGCGCGGCGGCGCGGCGCGCCATCAGCGCATCTATAGCGAGGAAGAGGCGCGGGCCGAACTGGAGGCCGTCGAAGCGCTCGGCGTCAGCCTGATCGCGCCCGGCGAGGCCGGCTATCCGCCGCGGCTCGCGGTGCTCGACGATGCCCCGCCTCTGCTCGGCGTGCGCGGCGCGCGCGAAGTGCTGATGCGGCCGATGATCGCGATCGTGGGCTCCCGCAATGCGTCCGGCGCGGGGCTGAAATTCGCTGGTCACCTTGCGCGAGACCTCGGCGACGCCGGCTTTGTCGTTGCCTCAGGCCTGGCGCGCGGCATCGATCAAGCCGCCCATCGTGCCAGCCTCGCCGGCGGCACGGTGGCGATGCTTGCCGGCGGTCATGACAAGGTCTATCCGCCCGAGCACAAAGACTTGCTGGCCGAAATCATCGCTGCCGGCGGCGCGATCTCGGAAATGCCGCTTGGACACGTGCCGCGCGCCCGCGACTTTCCAAGGCGCAACCGGCTGATTTCCGGCGCGAGCCTCGGTGTGGTCGTCGTGGAGGCAGCGCATCGCTCGGGATCGCTTATCACCGCGCGGATTGCCGCCGAACAAGGACGTGAAGTGTTCGCGGTACCCGGCTCTCCGCTCGATCCGCGCGCCGCCGGAACCAACGATCTGATCAAACAGGGCGCAACCCTCATTACCGAAGCATCCGACGTGATCCAGGCGGTCGAGCCGATCATGGAGCGGCCGATCGAACTGCGCGAGCCCGATGAGGACCCGCTTGCCGTCGAACCCGATGCGAGCGATCGGACCCGCATCACAGGTCTGTTGGGACCTGTTCCCATTCTGCTCGACGACCTGATCCGGATGGCCGGCGCTTCGCCGGCGATCGTGCGCACCGTCTTGCTCGAGCTTGAACTTGCCGGACGGCTCGAGCGCCACGGCGGCGGGCTGGTGTCGCTTCTGTAAGCGCAAAACTATAGCCAAACGCCTGAACGCCCGTGAGGACAGCGATCAGGAATAGGTCAAAACACCTCCAGTGCCGTGTATTTTCCAAGGCTACTCTTATCGAGAGTGCAACTTTAGAGCGTATTTTACAACTTTTTGGATAGGACTGAGGTGCCCTTAAGCGTGCTTTCAACATCTGTCGATTTGACAGGGACCGCCTCACCACCCATGTTCGGGTCGAAACGGCCGACGCGAATCTCGCGGAACCGGCCTTTATTTTTCCCGTAAGCCATTGGAATGACATGAATATCGTCATTGTCGAGTCGCCGGCGAAAGCCAAGACGATCAACAAATATTTGGGTGCCTCCTACGAGGTTCTGGCTTCTTTCGGCCACGTCCGCGACCTCCCGGCCAAGAATGGATCGGTCGATCCCGAGGCCAACTTCCAGATGATCTGGGAGATCGACCCCAAGGCGGCAGGCCGGCTCAATGATATCGCCAAGGCGCTCAAGGGCGCCAACAAGCTTATTCTCGCCACCGACCCCGATCGCGAGGGCGAAGCGATTTCCTGGCACGTGCTTGAAGTGCTCAAGGAGAAGCGCGCGCTGAAGGATCACGCGGTCGAGCGCGTGGTGTTCAACGCCATCACCAAGCAGGCCGTCTCGGAGGCCATGAAGCACCCGCGCCAGATCGATGGCGCGCTGGTCGACGCCTACATGGCGCGGCGCGCGCTGGATTATCTGGTCGGCTTCACGCTCTCACCGGTGCTGTGGCGCAAACTGCCGGGGGCGCGCTCCGCCGGACGCGTGCAGTCGGTCGCGCTGCGGCTGGTGTGCGATCGCGAACTCGAAATAGAGAAATTCGTAGCCCGCGAATATTGGTCGCTGGTCGTAACGCTTGCGACCCCCCGCGGCGAGACGTTCGAAGCGCGCCTGGTCGGCGCTGACGGCAAGAAGATCCAGCGGCTCGACATCGGCAGCGGCGCTGAGGCCGAAGACTTCAAGAAGGCGATCGAGGCCGCCAATTTCACCGTCACGACGGTTGAAGCAAAACCGGCGCGGCGCAATCCGCAAGCCCCCTTCACCACCTCGACGCTGCAGCAGGAGGCGAGCCGAAAACTCGGCTTTGCGCCGGCCCACACCATGCGGATCGCGCAACGTCTTTATGAAGGCATCGATATCGGCGGCGAGACCACCGGCCTCATCACCTATATGCGAACTGACGGCGTGCAGATCGACGGTTCGGCCATCGCACAGGCCCGCAAGGTCATCGGCGAGGATTACGGCAACGCCTATGTGCCGGATGCGCCGCGCCAGTACCAGACCAAGGCCAAGAACGCGCAGGAAGCGCATGAAGCGATCCGCCCGACCGACCTTTCGAGGCGGCCGGCCGACATGCGGCGCCGCCTCGATCCCGATCAGGCCAAGCTCTATGAACTGATCTGGATCCGCACCGTCGCAAGCCAGATGGAATCCGCCGAGCTCGAACGCACCACCGTCGACATTGCCGCGAAGGCCGGCTCCCGCGTGCTGGAACTTCGTGCCTCCGGCCAGGTGATCAAGTTCGACGGCTTCCTTGCACTCTATCAGGAAGGCCGCGACGACGACAGCGACGACGAGGACAGCCGCCGCCTCCCCGCCATGAGCCAAGGCGAAGCGCTAAAGCGCAGGGATCTCGCGGTCAGCCAGCATTTTACCGAGCCGCCGCCGCGCTTCTCCGAGGCTTCCCTGGTCAAGCGGATGGAGGAGCTCGGCATCGGCCGTCCCTCGACCTACGCCTCGATCCTGCAGGTGCTGAAGGACCGCGGCTATGTCAGGCTCGAGAAGAAGCGCCTGCATGGCGAGGACAAGGGCCGCGTCGTGGTCGCTTTCCTGGAAAACTTCTTCGCGCGCTATGTCGAATATGATTTCACCGCAGCGCTTGAAGAGCAGCTCGACCGCATCTCCAACAACGAGATTTCCTGGCAGCAGGTTCTGAAGGATTTCTGGCGCGACTTCATCGGCGCGGTGAACGAAATCAAGGACCTGCGGGTGACGCAGGTATTGGATGCGCTCGACGACATGCTGGGACCGCATATCTATGCGCCCCGCGAGGACGGCGGCGATCCCCGGCAATGCCCGAGCTGCAGCACCGGCAAACTCAACCTCAAGGCCGGCAAATTCGGCGCCTTTGTCGGCTGCTCCAACTATCCAGAGTGCCGATACACGCGTCCGCTAGCCGCCGACAACGAGGCCAGCGCCGACCGCATCCTCGGCAAGGATCCCGAGACCGGTCGCGACGTCACCGTGAAGGCCGGGCGGTTTGGTCCCTATATCCAGCTCGGCGAGCCTAAGGATTATGCGGAAGGCGAAAAGCCAAAGCGTGCGGGTATCCCGAAGAACATCTCGCCCTCCGACATCGAACTCCCTATGGCGCTGAAGTTGCTCTCGCTGCCGCGCGAAGTCGGCCTGCATCCGGAGACCGGCCAGCCGATCACCGCAGGGCTGGGCCGCTTCGGGCCTTTCGTACGCCACGACAAGACCTACGCCAGCCTCGAGGCCGGCGATGAAGTCTTCGATATCGGTCTCAACCGCGCCGTTACGCTGATTGCGGAGAAGATCGCCAAGGGTCCGAGCGGCCGCCGGTTCGGCGCCGATCCGGGCAAGCCGCTGGGCGATCATCCGTCGCTCGGCGCCGTTGCGGTCAAGAACGGCCGCTATGGCGCCTATGTCACGGCCGGCGGCGTCAACGCCACGATCCCGAGCGATAAGACCCAGGACACCATCACGTTGCCGGAAGCAATTGCGCTCATCGACGAACGCGTGGCCAAGGGCGGCGGCGCCAAACGTGGCGGTAAGAAAGCCAAAGCGGCCGTCGTGCCGGCCAAGGTCGAGGCGGAGGCCAAGCCAGCCAAGAAGGTCGCCGTGAAGAAATCCACCGCGAAGCCGAAATCGGAGGCCACCAGCAAGGCGCGCGCGCCGGTGACGGCGAAAACGTCGCCTTCGAAAGCGGCAAAACCCGTCGCCAAGAAGAGCGTCGGCAAGGCAAGCCGATAGAGTGGCAAAGCAACGCGACAGCGGCTTTCCGACTGTAGACGCTATCGTCGCCTTCATCCGCGCGAATCCGGGAAAGATCGGTACCCGCGAAATCGCACGCGAGTTCGGCCTGAAAAACGCCGACCGCGCCGAGTTGAAACGCATCCTGCGCGAACTCGCCGACAAGGGAGCGATCAAGAAGCGCGGCAAGGAGATCAGCGAGCCCGAAATCCTTCCCGCAACCTTGATGGCCGACATCGCCACCCGCGACAGCGACGGCGAGCTGATCGCGATCCCTGCCGAATGGGACGAGGTGGAAAGCGGCGAGCCGCCGAAAATCCGCATCCATGTCCCACGGAGGCCGCAACCAGGCACGGCGGCAGGCGTCGGCGACCGTGCGCTGCTCCGCGTCGAGAAGCTAGAGGAGCGCGACCGCGAGGGCACGGTCTATCGCGGGCGCATCATCAAGGTCATCGATCATGCCAAGACGCGCGTGCTCGGAATCTTCCGCGCGCTGCCGGGTGGCGGCGGACGCCTGGTCCCGGTCGACAAGAAGCAGGCCGGCCGTGAATTGAACATCGCCAAGGCCGATACGGGAGGTGCCGCGGACGGCGATCTCGTCAGCGTCGATCTGGTGCGCACGCGCAGCCATGGGCTCGCGTCCGGCAAGGTCAAGGAGCGGCTCGGCTCGCTCGCTTCGGAAAAAGCGGTCAGCCTGATCGCGATCCATGCCCACGAAATCCCCCAAGCCTTTTCACCGGCCGCGTTGCGCGAGGCCGATGAAGCAAAGCCCGCCGCATTGAAGGGCCGTGAGGATTGGCGCGACGTTCCGCTTGTCACCATCGATCCGCCCGACGCCAAGGATCACGACGACGCGGTTCATGCCGAGCCCGACCCCGACCCGAACAACAGAGGCGGCTACATCGTCAGTGTCGCGATCGCTGACGTCGCGTTCTATGTGAGGGCGGGGTCCGCGCTCGACCGCGACGCGCTGACGCGCGGCAATTCGGTGTATTTTCCCGACCGCGTGGTGCCGATGCTGCCCGAGCGCATCTCCAACGATCTGTGCTCGCTGGTGCCGGGTGAGCCGCGCGGGGCGCTGGCGGTGCGGATCGTGATCGGCAATGATGGCCGCAAGCGTTCGCACGGCTTCCATCGCGTCCTGATGCGCTCAGCCGCAAAACTCCACTACGCGCAGGCGCAGGCCGCCATCGACGGCAGGCCCGATGACGCGACCGGCCCCCTGCTCGTCCCCATCCTGAAGCCGCTCTATGACGCTTATGCGGTGGTCAAGCGCGCCCGCGACGAGCGCGACCCGCTCGACCTCGACATTCCCGAGCGCAAGATCCTCTTGAAGGCGGATGGAACCGTCGATCGGGTGATCGTTCCGGAGCGGCTCGACGCGCACAAATTGATCGAAGAGTTCATGATTTTGGCCAACGTCGCCGCCGCCGAAATGCTTGAACGGAAAACGCTGCCGCTTATCTACCGGGTGCACGATGAGCCGACGCTTGAGAAGGTTCATGCCCTGCAGGAATTCCTGAAAACCCTCGATCTGCCGTTCGCCAAGAGCGGCGCCCTGCGCCCCGCGCTGTTCAATCGCGTGCTGGCGCAGGTCAAAGGCCATGACGCTGAATCGCTGGTGAATGAAGTGGTGCTGCGCTCGCAAGCCCAGGCCGAATATTCGGCCGAGAATTACGGCCATTTCGGCCTGAATCTGCGGCGCTACGCCCACTTCACCTCACCGATCCGACGTTACGCCGACCTTGTCGTGCATCGCGCCTTGATCAGGGGCCTGGGCCTTGGCGAGGGCGCTCTGCCGGAGAGCGAGACGGTGGAAAGCCTGAGCGAGGTCGCCGCGCAAATCTCCGTCACCGAGCGGCGCGCCATGAAGGCGGAGCGCGAAACCGCCGACCGCCTGATCGCGCATTTTCTTGCCGACCGGATTGGCGCGACTTTCCAGGGCCGCATCTCCGGCGTTACCCGTGCCGGGCTTTTTGTCAAACTTTCAGATACCGGCGCCGATGGCCTGATCCCGATCCGCACGCTCGGAGGCGAATATTTCAACTATGACGAGACGCGTCATGCGCTGGTCGGCTCGCGTAGCGGTGTCATGCACCGGTTGGGGGACATCGTCGACGTTCGTCTGGTAGAAGCTGTCCCCGTCGCCGGCGCTTTGCGGTTTGAACTGCTGTCGGAAGGCAATCTCCCCTCGCGCGGACGCAAGCAGCAACCTTCCAGGCCACAGGCCAAAGCCCATCCCGGCCGCAGCCACGACAGGAAGGATCGCAAGCCCGGCATGGCCAAATCCGGCAAATCGAAGAAAGGCAAGTCATGGAAACGTTGAGCGGGCATCCCGTGGTCTGGAGCCGGGATTCCGAACCCGCCGAGAAGCGCGACGTCTGGACCGGATTGAAGCGCGGCTTCTGCGGCCGCTGCCCGCGCTGCGGCGAAGGCAAACTGTTTCGCGCCTTCCTGAAGGTCGACGATCGCTGTTCGAATTGCGGGCAGGATTTCACGCCGCACCGCGCCGACGATCTGCCGGCCTATCTCGTCATTATCATCGTCGGCCACATCGTGGTGCCGCTCGCGCTTTTGATCGAAACCAACTACTCGCCCCCGGTGGGGCTTCAGCTCGCGATCTATTTGCCGCTGACCTTCATCGCCTCATTGGCGCTGCTGCAGCCGGTCAAGGGTGCCGTGGTCGGGATGCAATGGGCCTTGCGCATGCATGGGTTTGACGAAGAGAACCCGGAGCCATAGACCGTTCGCTCCGACGACAATTACGAAGAGACGGGCCGTGGCACGCGATGAGTGAAAGCGCAACTAACCAAAAGGAAGCCGACCATCACCCCTATCGCCGTCCGGTCGATGCCGCCACGCTGATCCTCGTCGATCGAACCGCCGCAACGCCAAAGGTCCTGGTCGGCAAGCGCCACGACAAGGTGGTGTTCATGCCGGGCAAGTTCGTCTTTCCCGGCGGGCGCGTCGACAAAACCGATAGCCGGGTCCCGGTCGCTGCCCCCATCCCGAAGGCGCTTGAAGCAAACCTGTTGAGGGGGCGCCCGAAGATCTCACCATCGCGCGCGCGTTCGCTCGCGGTCGCCGCCATCCGTGAGGCCTGCGAGGAAACCGGCCTTTGCCTCGGGCGCAAGGTTACCGGGACGATGCCGGCACTCACGGGTCCGTGGACGCCCTTTGCCGATGCAGGCCTCCTGCCCGATCCTTCCGGCCTCTATCTGATCACGCGCGCGATCACCCCGCCCGGCCGTATCAGGCGCTTCGACACGCGGTTCTTCACGGCCGACGTTTCCGCCATTACCCATCGCGTCGAGGGCGTGATCCATGCCGATGCGGAGTTGGTGGAACTGGTCTGGGTCGAGATCGGGTCTAAGCCGCTCGCCGACCTGCACCCGATGACCAAGAACGTGCTCAACGAGCTGGAACGACGCCTCGCGACAGGTCCGCTGCGGCACGAGGCGGCTATCCCGTTTTTCCGTTTCTACGGCGGCAGGATGCGCCGGGATGTGTTGGAGGCATAGCGCTCAGCGCCTCGTCGCTTTTCTTGCTTGAATCGGCCGAAAAAGGCCGCGCCTTTGCTGAGAACGAGCAGAAAGGAGTCGAGTCAATCGCAGGAGGCCGCCGCATGCAGCGGGAAATGAGGTCCTTGAAAATCGATTTCCAATCGTCTTCGCCGGACCGAACAGACAAATTGAGTGAGGTTGACCATGCGTTTCTGGATTTGGTTCGTTTTCGGAGTCTGGATCGCGGCATTTTCGAATCCGGCGCAAGCCGAGTACCCGGAGAGGTTGATTACTCTGATAGTCGGTGTACCTCCGGGAGGGGCGGGCGATCTGGTTGCACGGCAGTTTGCGAATCGGCTTTCCGAATTGCTCAATCAAAATGTAGTCATCGAAAATCGGGGAGGTGCGGCTGGCACAATTGCCGCCGCACTCACGGCGCGAGCGGCGGCAGATGGCTATACCCTGCTTCTGTCGTCGATCGCTACTCACTGCACCGCTCCGGTCGTCTATAAGAATATAGCTTACGATCCTTCCAAGGATTTCTCGCACATTGGTTTGATAGCGACAGCACCGGCGATGCTCAGTGTTAATTCCGCGCTACCCATTCATTCGGTCGCTGATCTCGTCACGTATGCCCGAAGCAAACCTAGCGAACTGAATTTCGGGTCTTCCGGCAACGGCAGCGGACCGCAGCTCTGGGGAGAGATGTTCATGGCCGCATCGGGTGTAAAGCTGACCCACGTTCCGTACAAAGGATCAGGTCCTGCGGTGATCGACCTGCTTGCCGGCAGAATTCAAATGATGTTCGATGCGGCGGCGGCTCAAATCTCAGGTATACAGACCGGGCAATTGCGTCCGCTAGCTGTAATGAGTACCGAACGCTCAATTTTTTTTCCCGACGTCCCAACGATGGCCGAGGCCGGCTATCCCTCGGTCACAGCCAATTTGTGGTACGGCCTTTCCGGTCCTGCGAATCTGCCGTCGGGCATAGTGGCTCGGCTTGAAGGTGCTTTGCAAAAAATTGCGACAATGCCCGATTTTCAGGAATCGTTGAAGCAAGTTGGCCTCCTGTCCACGCCGATGTCCGCACAGGCATATTTCCAGTTCATTCTGGATGAGAACGATAGGTACCGAAAAATCGCGCGAGCCGCCGATATAACGGTCGAATAACATCGGCGGGTTATCGGAACTATGGCTGTGTTTTTGTCGTAAGTCTGAGCCACGCCGAAAAATCGCCAAGCGCTGGAGCGGATTCGGTACATCGCCAAAGGCCTCCGAGAGACCTTCAAGATAAACCGTCGGAAAGTTCACCGATAAGGTTTGGTCGCAAAGCTTATCAGTCCTCGTAGGCGGCTCTCCATCAATAGGTAGTCGCGATAGGTAACGGGTTCGCCGTACTCCGAACCACTGACGTAACCAATCTGCTGACTGAAGACGAATTACGCGATTGACGGCTAGTGGGCGCCGGCTCAAAGGTTTCATGGAGGGGATAGCTCCAATGGCAGACCCCGCAGTGCGGCAAGGAAAGACAGGCCTGGTACTTGTTTGATAGCCTCAACCTGTGGTAGGTATCTGTGTTTTAGAAATGGAATTGCCGATGCTTTGCCGCTACTGGATCGTAGGTGTAATTGTCTTGATCGCGCCAAGGATCGCTTGGTCCCAAGATCGCATCATGGCGCCGATCCCGGAAGGAAACGAAGCGAACATGCAAATTATCGGCGGCAAGCCAGCAACACGGGCCGATTGGCCGTCAACTTTGATGTTTGACGGCAACGTGGGGAGGTGCACCAGCACAGTCGTAGGACGATACGTGGTTTTGACAGCCGGTCATTGTGTCGATGATAATTCATCGGCCAAGCTTTTGTGGGACAACCAACAGACGAAGGTCCTATGCCACGTGCACCCGGAATATCGTGGGCCGGCTTGCGAAAGCCAGTTCATTCCAAAAAAGCTAGTGGGCTGTACGGCAGATATAGCCATTTGCGTTTCCGCCAAACCCATTTCTTTTAACCCTGGGAGATTTGAACGCGTACGGAGCTCGCCACCTCCGATAGCCGCCAATGATAAAATAAATTTGCTAGGTTTCGGTTGCACCGAGGCAGCTGGGAAGATTTCTGACGCGCTTCAGGTCGGTTTAGCCAAGGTCGACTGGCCGGCTCTACCAGGAGCTTCCAGCAATCCGGAGCTGACCATGAAGGAGTTCATCAAGACCGCTGGCGCAGCAGTTTGCAGTGGAGATAGCGGAGGCGCCAGCTATTCGATCGATCCAAAACCGGAAATGATAGCAGTTGCTTCCAGAGGAAACCTGAGCACCGAGTCGTACCTGGTCGATTTGCGAACCCCTCAAATCCAGAAGTTCTTGCGCAAGGCAAGTTCGCTTACCGACTTCAATCTACCTCCCGGCTCGATCAAAATTTGCGGGATCGATCCAGATGCAGAAAATTGCAGATAAGTATATAAGGCGTCTCTCGAGAGTTTTCGTTGCCGCGATTGCATTGTGGTACGTTGCCGACAACGTGTGGGCTGCTGGATTAAAAATCGCGAATAGTCCTAGCGATAAAGTAGCCGTCGTGCCGCGCCCCGCGCCCACCGACGTCGAGCTGATCAAAAACTTAGCGGAATTGGGGGCGTCACAGGCGGTTCTCTTCCCAAAAGGGGCGGACGTTGCTCAGTTCATCGCAGATAAGTGCGGCAGGCCTCTGGCCTCCTATAAAATTCACCCGGCATATGAGAAGATCCTGCTCGAGAAAAACTCCGGGTTGCGTCACGAGGACCTACATTCGCTTCCGGTCGAGCGGGCACTGGTAATCCCTGCGTGCGCTAAATTCGCCGAAGGCGTCGCACTTCCTGCGCCAAAGGGCGTCGAGAAGCTCGCGAAGCAACTCACGATCGCGTTCGATGCCGGTGTGTTCGAGCGTGTTGTGAAGGATCCCGAGCTGAGAAAAGCGGTTCAAAAGCAGTACGCGTTGGCGTTAGAAGCAGGCGCGCAGAGCTTCGACGATTTTTCCAAAACCATTTGTTCCACTACGCCTGATGCATCGTGGCCCGGCGACGTGACGTCCTGCAAGAACGCGATCCAGATTGCTTTGGCAAATCCCCAAATCACGAAGCCAAATCAGGTAAAGGAAGTTGTGGTTCCAGCGTCGGCTCAAATCGGTTCCACTCTGGAGCCGTCAGTCACTGCACCGAAGGATACTCGTGTAGCATTGCGAACGAACCTTCCCGAAACCGAGGTTCGTGAAGCTTTTCCACAATTGCAAGACCTCGAAGGTCAACTGAAATTCGTCACTGAGGTGGAGGACGTTGAGAGCTTCGGCGAAAGTTGTGCGAAGGCAGTGGAGCGCAAGGGGGAACGGTGGCCTTACAGCGTGCGGGACTTTCTGCGGGTCGTTAGTCTTAACGGCAGCCTCAATCAGGACCCGCAGGGACGCCGAATACTGATAGTCGATACTGGTTTTGATTTCAGCGATCCTGCCCCGACGGATCCGAGACCGGTCGATCTAGTATTCGATCCCTATTACTTCTACAGGCTGAACAAGGCCTCCGATTCAGACCCTCAAAAAGACGCCAACGAAGATGGCGTAAAGGGAAACGGCGGCTGGGCAGGAGTTAATCTGAGCGGCGTCGTGGGCAAGACTTCCAGCGCAACGTCAATTGTTTACAAACATCGCTCGCATGGCTTGTCCGTCGCGGCGCTTGCGTTAGGAGGGCGACCCGTCGAGGAGTTGCGGCGCTTTGCTCGTTTGCCGCTCAGGCTGGGCTTTGTGAGCTTAGTAGCCTTGGACACTATAAACCCGTCGTTGAACACCGGGCACGTGGAGAAGGCGCTGAAATTCGCTGCCGCCGCCGGCAATGAATTCCACGTAGTGAATCTTAGCCTTTCATCTAAAGATACCATACCCGGATGGGAATCCCTTGTGAGTACGAAAGGAGCGGGACGCGTGTTCGTGGTCGCCGCGGGTAACGACGGCAAACCGTTGAAGGGAGGGGACGCAGTCTGGCCAGCCGCCTTCGGAGGAGATAACCTCCCGCCTGATAACCCATCGGGGGCGGTTGTCTCGGTTGGAGCGCACGATTCGGACGGAAATATTGCTCTCTTTTCGAATCGAGGACTGAAAGTTGACGTGCTCGCGCCGGGGTGCAGCGTCCCTTCTTACGAGTTGCGGCTTGACAGCGATAAACGCGCGATCGGAATCGTCCCGAAAAACGAAACGGGAACCTCATTCGCAGCCCCATTGGTTTCCTTTGTGTCGGCTCTTCTTATGAACAGCCCCAAACTCGCTAGCCGTCCCGGAATCGTAAAGGCGAGGATTCTGATTTCGTCCGACTATAACTGGGCGCTCAAAGACGACGTGTATTCTTCGGGTATTTTGAACATCGCGAAGGTGCTCAGCATCGACAATGACGTACTTGAGGTGTCTGACGCTGCTCCCGGAAAGTCAAGGACGGTTCGTTATGGTAACGTATTGAACAAGAAAGAGATCGGCAACATCGAGTGCCAGCCTGGTGGCGACGTCATAGCCTTCGAAACGGCGCACAAGATAGCGAGGAGCGACTCGAACAATCTTCTGGTGTTTACCAGCGACGACGACACGAAACCTGCGAAGCTGGCGCGGAAGTTTTGCGCACCGTCCATGCTCGATAAACTCGAGCTCCAGTTTCGCGACGCGGAAACTGGAGAAACGACAAGGCTCTCGGGAACGTCTGTATTGGACTATATCTCAGCTTTGTAGTTACTACTGCCCGAGAGGGGTACGTAGCGCATCCAGGTGTTGGTTATTAAGCTGGCGTATCTGTTCCTCGCTTGGTGCCACTGTGCCAGGCGCCGCCGGTGCGCCCAGCGCGATGATGAGAGTGTGAGTGTTTGTGCGGGACGCCGAAGCTAAGGGACCCGCGCTTGCTGGCCCTTTGAGGCCTACCAAACTCCAGTTAGGAGTGACGTTCCCGCTACCCATGACGACGAATTGCACCTGATGACCTAGGGAATCAATCGGAGGATCGTGTGGTAAGGCTTCTATAGCGGAGGCAACGTCCTGCTTCGCCTTGACGGCGCGGTCATTCGCATCCTTCGTGTCTTGAAGCAGGGTATCCAATTCGGGATCCTTAGGATCAAGGGCTTTTGCCCGTTTGTAGGCGGCTTGCGCCTTCGAGAGCTCCTCCGTCGCCTTTGCTGTAGCGCGATTGACTAGAAAGGCTTCATCATAGGCGGTCTGGATGTCTTTCACGTCTGCCGAAGTTTTTACCGCCTTCGCATGGTCTTTTGCGAGCTTTGCATGATCTTCCACGACGCCTGTCCAGTACTCAGTCAGGGCTTTTTCGAGTTGGAGCAGTTGTTTGGGTGGTTTATCGGCAGAGACAGGAATGGGCGGAGCAGGTAGCGACTTGCCATTTGGAGGAGGGTGGTGGCCGACCCGAAGTTGTAGATTGTCAACCGGAGCCAAAGCCGAGAATATCCACTCGTGAAGGCCCAGCCTGCCGTACAAATCGGGAGCGTTTGGGGGATTGCAAACCAACCTATTCCTCTCTGCCCTGAGCTCCTTCATCGAGAGAGTGAAGCTAAGGGTTTCGTTCCGGATTGCGGTCGTGGCGACACCAGCGCCAGCGGCGACGCTGAACATCTGGCCAAACGTGCCGATTCCCGGGAGTACGGCCGGGCGCATCTGATGCATTATCCCCACGCTAGGAGTGAGCGATGCTTGATCGTTTGTGATGAGCGTCAGGTCGACTTTAGCCGTCCAGTCCCGCATCCATTGGTAGGGGCCTGTCGGATACGGAGGCAGAGGGTCGGGGATCGCGAACGCGAGTTCGCACTTTACACGCTGTACGATTTGGGAAATCGAAACCGAATCTTCCTCGAGATCAGGAACCGTCGTGCAACCGGTGCAGGGTATGGTGGCGACCACGAGCGCGGCCGCACTCTTTCGTAAACTGGACACGTTTCCCCCCGAACTCAAATCACATCCGAACGATGACGGCACCTATTTTGTCGGCGGCTGTCTTGCTGCCGTGAGATAAAGGGACGTCGTCCCCTGGTCTGCTATCGTCACCTTCACTTCGTATGTATCTTCGCGTTGAGGCGCGGTCAGAACCGCACGGTATATCAATCGATGATCCTTCAAGTCTTGCGGCGACGTGACCTCCGAAACTGCAATACGATCCATGTTCGCGTCACGATTCATTTCTACCACCGGCACTACAGCCCCGGCACTGGTTGGCTCTACGAAGGACAACTCGATCTGAGCTGAGGCTTGGCCTCCTGGTCGGACCAAAGGCGGGTCGATTTTCGCGCGAACGCTGGACAGGTGCCGGATACCGTCTGGAGTGACAACTTCTCCCAGCGAATTCCCTCTGACGGGCGGAGCCACGCCGGGTATCAGCTCGCGAGCGAGGCGGCTTCGGACGTATTTATCTGCAAACACGGTGGCATGCTCGACAAAGGATGGATCCGTTCCTTCGAGGCTCATGAAGTTGTTGGCGGCACTCCAAATAGGCACCGTACCATCGCCTCTGCTGTTGGTGAACGTCCACTGGTCCGGACTCGCGGCCAGACTGGGAGTGTAGAGCCACAGTTTCGTTTCAAGGATGTCGCCCGTAATTCGTATCTGTTCAGTGCCGCTCGGCTGGGTTGCAATCAGAGATCTCAAAGCGCGGGCATTCTGAAGGCCGGACTCGAGGACGGACCTACGCGCGCCTCCAGACAGATATTCGGCGGGGAGCCATGTACCGCTCCAGTTGTTGGCGTCCAGGACATCGAACGTGGTGAAATTCTCCTTTGAACCGGCTCTGCAGCAGTTGGCGTAAGTGGGAAACAATTCATAGATTGAGGGGAAGGACAAAGTGACATGCCTAATGCGAGTGATCCCGCCTGCAACTAAGTTCTCGAAAGGCCCCCACCCGCTCGAAATCGTTTCCAAGGAGTTCATGCTGCCAAGAAACGGTGTGCTCAGGTAGATCACCTTGTGAACTTTCGCAGTGCTCCTAGTTTTGGCCATCCAAATTCTGGTGACGAGACCCCCCATACTGTGTGCAACGATGTCGAAGTTGCTCTCCCGCAAGGCTGCGGTTTTTTGGATGAACCTGTCCATCCGGTTCGCCGTCTCGAAATTGCTGAGGCGCCAATCATACGGAAAAACAAAAAGGGTTTTCCCGTCCTCGTAACCGAGATCGTGTAGCAGATTTAGCAGATCGTCATATTGGTGGATGGTCCAAAAGGGACCCAATACATTGATGCTAGAGATCAGTCCCGATGCCCTGAGCTCACCCCCATCAGAGCCAGGCGCAAGGTCGAGGCTACCGTAATTCGCGAATGAATTCCTATCACCCCAGACCGTATTTCCAGCTTTGTCTGAGAGCTTCGATCCTAGAATTCCGGGAATGAAGAGAAGAGGACGTTGGGGCCCGTCGGCACGAGAGGGCGATGCGTACCCGATGGATAGTAGGCCGCAAAGTACAGAGAAAGAAACCAGACGAAGTATTCTCATATTTCTAAATCCGGCAAAAATCTCTACGTGTAACTCGTAACGCAACTACTTCCAGCATACTGCACGGACAGACGGTTGGAAAGGGTCTTTCGCAACCCGATGGCAGTCGGCCATTGGCCAAAATATGTCATAACGTCTCGTTTGCGAATTGCGACCGAAAAGGAAATTACGAGAACGGAGTCGGTTGGCAGATCGATAAGATTTTCGCGCGAAAGCCCCCGAGGTGTAAGCCGCCGTTTTTTGCGGATTTAGTCGGTTGAGATATCTTCGCCGGACCGAACAGACAAATAGGGTGAGGTTGACCATGCGTTTCTGGATTTGGTTCGTTTTCGGAGTCTGGATCGCGGCAATTTCGAATCCGGCGCAAGCCAATTGCGTCCGCTAGCTGTAGTGAGTACCGAACGCTCCATTTTTCTGCCCGACGTCCCAACGATGGCCGAGGCCGGCTATCCTTCGGTCACAGCCAATTTGTGGTACGGCCTTTCCGGTCCCGCGAAGCTGCCATCGGGCATAGCGGCTCGGCTTGAAGGTGCTTCGCAAGAAATTGCGACAATGCCCGATTTTCAAGAAGCGTTGAAGCAAGTTGGCCTCCTTTCTACACCGATGTCCGCACAAGCATATTTCCAGTTCATTCTGGACGAGAACGATAAGTACCAAAAAATTGCAGGAGCGGCCAACATAACAGTCGAATAACATCGTCGGAGCGGCGGGTTGTCGGAACTGTGGCTCCGTTTCTGTCGTAAGTCTGAGCCACGTCGAATCTGGCCCTGCCCTGGCCGAAAAGCCTTTTCAATTGGCGTTAATCGCCTAAATCCCGGGGCAATTCAGTCCCGAAATCCTTGACTTTGGGAGGATCGAGGCTAGGTTGCGCGGCGAATGCGCCCCCTGATGGGCCGGCGCCAGATTCCAGACATCGAGGGTTGCACATGGCCAAGGCGGTCACCATCAAGGTCAAGCTCGTTTCCTCCGCCGACACCGGCTTCTATTACGTCGCCAAGAAGAACTCGCGCACCATGACCGACAAACTCGTCAAGAAGAAGTATGACCCGGTCGCGCGCAAGCACGTCGAATTCCGCGAGTCCAAGATCAAGTAGGCTCGCATTCGAACTCGGACGGATCTTAACGGGGCCATCGGCCCCGTTTTTATTTGTTGTGACGCTTGGCGCTAAACCGCGCTCACCAAAGACAGTCCGTGAATGAGCATTTCAACCAAACTTCCCCGTCTTTGCGAGCCAACCGTCGGCCCGAAGGGGCACCCAATGGCAGGCTCCGCGAAGCAAACCATTGGTACGGCGCAAAGAAAGAATGGATTGCTTCGTCGCAAGGGCTCCCTTGCGCAAACGCTTTGCGGTTGTCGCAGGCAATGACGACGGACATAACTCTAGCTTCCGATTTTCCGAAATTTCGCTTGACGCCGGGGTAGAAGCAGAATTATAGCGATACGGTCCTGTCCCACAGAGGGGCGGCTCGCGAACGTCACGGACGCGGGGCGGGATGCGGTGGACGCTTTGGCGCTTCTGACGAGGGCGCTTAATGCGGACGGCGAAGTCGTGTGGTCCTGACGCCCCGACGCTGGCGTCAAGTTTGCGGTGATGATCCGCAAGCGACGGGGGCAAGAAAGCCCGGTCCCCGGGGAGAGCGCGATATAAGCCGTAAAACCATTGCGTAGGGAATGCCGGGTGTTTCCGGTGTGACCGTGGTGACTACACTCGTATGCTCACTTTCATTTGCATGCGAGGCTGCGGGCGCATCGCGCGCCCGGCATTCCCTGCGCCCTCTGAATCGAGGGAGCGACGCTTCCGGCATAACTCGCACGAAAACCCGCGGCGAGATCGCGGAGTTGTGTCCCTCAATCGTCATGCCCCGCTTCAAGCGGGGCATCCAGTACGCCGTGATTTCTCGTATAGGCACGGAGGCGTCTCTGGAATACTGGATCGCCCGGTCAAGCCGGACGACGACACCGGAGTAGGCTGTTTGAAATTTGAAGCCGTAGCAACCGTCAAGAGCCAAGCGCCAGGTTCACGCGGCGTTCGCCACCACGCGGTTGCGGCCGTCATGCTTGGCACGGTAGAGCGCCGTATCGGCGCGCTTGAGCACGTCGGCGACCGCCTCGCCTTTTCGCTCCAGCGTCGAAAGCCCGATCGAGATCGTGACATCGATGCGCCTGGTGCCTTTGTGGACCGCAAAGGGCTCGCCGGCGATCGAACGCCGAAGGCGCTCCGCGACCACGCCCGCCACATGCAGGTCGGTTTCGGGCATCACAATGACAAACTCCTCGCCGCCGTAGCGGCAGGCGAGATCGATGCCGCGGATCGACTTGCGGACCCGCACGGCGAATTCGCGCAACACATCGTCACCGGCGTCGTGGCCGTAATTGTCGTTGATCGCTTTGAAAAAATCGATATCGAGCATCATCACCGCCAAGGGCTTGCCTCGGCTCGAAGCCTGTTCGGCGAGCGTCCCCAGATGGCTTTCCATGTAACGGCGGTTGTGCAGTCCGGTCAGCGCATCGGTGATCGCCATCTCGATAGAGTTCTGCACATTGTCGCGCAGATGATCGGTGTAGCGGCGCTTGCGGATCTGGGTGCGCGCGCGGGCCAACAGCTCGTTCTTGTCGACCGGGCGAAGCAGGTAATCGTTGACGCCGATCTCGAGACCGCGCAAGAGCCGCGTGTTGTTGTCGGCATCGGAAATCGCAAGAATCGGCACTTGGCGGGTGCGCTCCAGCGAGCGCGCCTGGCTGCACAGCCGCAGGCCGTCGAAATTATCGAGGCCGAGCGAGACGATCAGAAGATCGTAATCGCCCTCGGCGGCGCGAAACAGCGCCTCGGAGGGGTTGGATTCGACGTCGACGGTGTGTTCGGTGCTCAGCACCGGCGCCAGCCGCTCAAAGGACGAAGGCCGGTCGTCGACCAAGAGGACGCGGCCGCCCTTCCCGGTGTCGGCCACGGCGCTGCGCTCCGGCGCCTGCACGCCGATCTCGAGCGAGGTGATGGCGCGCATCCGCAACTCGTCGGTCATCATCTTTAGCCGCGTCAGCGAGCGCACCCGCGCGATCAGCACGATGTCGGACACTGGTTTGGTGAGAAAATCGTCGGCGCCGGCCTCCAGGCCGCGCACCCGATCGGCGGGGCTATCCAGCGCCGTCACCATCACCACCGGAATGAAATGGGTCGCCGGATTGGACTTAAGCCTTCGGCACACCTCGAATCCGTCCATATCGGGCATCATGACGTCGAGCAAAATAATGTCGCATTCGGCGCGCGTGCAGATCGCCAGCGCCTCCGCGCCATTGGCCGCGGTCAGGACGTCGAAATATTCCGCCGAAAGTCGCGCTTCCAACAGCTTGACGTTGGCGGGCACATCGTCAACGACCAGGATACGCGCGGACATTGAACTCTCCCTATCCGATGAAACGTCGGACGGTCTCGATAAACTTGCCGACCGAAATCGGCTTGGACAGATACGCCTCGCACCCGCCTTCGCGGATGCGCTCTTCGTCGCCCTTCATCGCGAATGCGGTGACTGCGACCACCGGAATGGCGCGCAGCTCCGGATCGTCCTTGATCCACCGGGTCACTTCGAGACCAGACACTTGCGGAAGCTGGATGTCCATCAGGACGAGATCGGGACGAAGCTTGCGCACGAGATCAAGCGCCTCGAAACCATTGCTGGTGCCGGAAGTCTGATAGCCGTGTGCCTCGAGCAGATCGCGAAAGAGCTTCATATTGAGCTCGTTGTCCTCCACGATCAGGACGGTTTTTGCCATCCCGCCCCTCCCATCCCCGTTATATCGTCACGGCATGCGGCGCAACAACGGCCGCCAACGGTGCCAAAAAGTGAAGTCAAACTAGCGCCAGATTCGCTCTAACCCGTTAAGCCCGACGACCACCCTGGTGCGATCTTTATGCGAAGTGGTTTCCACTTGCTTGAACAGGTTCCGCAGACTCGGGCATGATCTCTTGGAAAATAGAGACCATAAGTTACGGAAAGGCAAATTGCTGCGGTGGGAAAATCCACTCAAAATCCCCGGGAAGTGGCTGAAATCGTTGCAGTTCAGGCGCTAGGCTTTGTCGCTGATGACCCCGAGCGATTGGGTGCGTTCCTGGCCGAAAGCGGGATCGGGCCCGATACGCTGCGCGGTGCCGCCGCCGACCCGCGTTTCCTCGCCCATGTGCTCGATTTCGTCCTGCGCGATGACGCAACCGTGAAAGCATTTGCCGCCGCCTCGCAACTTGACCCCACCAACATTGCCGCGGCGCATCAGGTGCTGAGCAATCCGAAATGGGAGCGCGACGTGCCGTGACCAAATTGGTGGAGGGATTGACCTGCTTCTGCCGGGACTGCCTCCGTGATCTGGACATTGGAGCGAGGCGGTGCGGCGACTGCGGCTCGCCTCGCCTGATCCGCCACCATGCGCTGCCCTCGCTCACGCTTGCCCATATCGATTGCGACGCCTTCTACGCCACCGTCGAGAAGCGCGACAATCCCGAGCTTGCCGACAAGCCCGTGATCATCGGCGGCGGCAAGCGCGGCGTGGTGTCGGCCGCGTGCTACATCTCCCGTACCTACGGCGTGCGCTCGGCGATGCCGATGTTCAAGGCGCTCGCGCTATGTCCCTCCGCAACCGTGATCAGGCCGGACATGGCCAAATATGTCAGGGTGGGCCGGGAGGTGCGTCGTGCGATGCTGGCGTTGACGCCGCTGGTGGAGCCGCTTTCGATCGATGAAGCGTTCCTCGATCTTACCGGAACCCAGCGCGTTCACGGCATGATTCCCGCCAAGGTGCTGGCGCGGTTCGCCCGCGAGGTCGAGCGCGACGTCGGCATCACCGTTTCGGTCGGGCTTTCCTGCAACAAATTCCTGGCCAAGGTCGCCTCCGACCTCGACAAGCCGCGCGGCTTTGCAACTATCGACCAAGACGAGGCGCGCGCCATGCTCAAGGACAAGCCGGTCGGTTTTATCTTCGGCGTGGGACCGGCGACACAGGAACGGCTGACCCAGCGCGGCTTGCGCACCATCGCCGATTTGCAGCGCGCCGATGAAAACGAACTGATGAAGCAGTTCGGCACCGAGGGCCGCAGGTTGTGGCGGCTGGCGCGCGGAATCGACGACCGCCGCGTGGTACCCGATCGCGGTGCCAAGACGATTTCGAGCGAAACCACTTTCGAGAACGACATCCGCGATTATACCACCCTCGAAAGAATGCTGTGGCGGCTCTCGGAGAAGGTGTCGGCACGGCTGAAGAGCGGCGAGCTTGCGGGATCGACCATCACGCTGAAGCTGAAAACCGCCGATTTCCGGCAGCGCACCCGCTCGCAATCGATTCACGCCCCGACTCAGCTTGCGGCAAAGATTTTCGCGGTATCGAGGGAAATGCTGGCAAAGGAAATCGACGGCACCGCTTTCCGCCTGATGGGTGCCGGTGTCAGCGCGCTCCGCCCGGGCTCGCAGGCGCACGACACCGACATGCTCGATCGCCGCTCCGCCGACGCCGAGCGCGCGATCGACAATCTGCGCAAGAAATTTGGCCAGGCCGCTGTGATCAGGGGCATCGCCTATGACGGGCCGGAGAAGGAGGAGGAGTGAGTTAAGACGGATGAGGACCCACCACCGTCATTGCCGATCGGGAGCAGTCGTCATCTACACGGCCTGGAATCCTTGACGTCGAATTTTCCGAGCGCGCCGGAGATAACGAAGTCATTATAGTCGAGCACCAGCGCCCGCGAGACGCCGTTCTCGAACAGTTCGAACGACATAGAATAGATCGGCGTCTGCTCGCCATTGCTCGGCTTGGCATCGCGATCGAAGTAGCTGACCGTGACCGGCCACCGCGTCATCGACTTCATGACGTCGTTCTCGGTCGAGGGGTCCGGAGATGCGATGGACCGGCTGCCGGGGATCGGCTGCCCAATCACGGAAAGGGTATTGAAGATCTTTTCGCCATTGTCCGAGCCGTCATAGACCGTGAGCTCGAGCAGGGATTTGCCTTCCTTCGCCGCGGCAATGATGCGCTGGATCTGCTCGGTCGGAAATACCGTCGAGCCGTCAAGCGTGAACGTCTTGTTTTCGGGCTGCTTCAATTTAACCGTGATGTGATCCCCGGTCCGCTCCGCGATCCCATCCACCGGGCTCGACTCGGTGTCGTTCATGCGCGAATCGATCTTGAACCGATAGGTCTTGCCGGCGCCGTCTTCCCACGAAGTCGAGCGCAGGTCCGAAAGCGAAATTTTGCCCTCGCCGCTATTCATCTCCGACACTTGCCTGAATTCGGACGTGTATCCTTCGCAGGAGCTGCCCGAGAAACTGTAGAGAATGCGCCCCCGCGCGCTGCTGATCGAATTGGAACCGCGCGACTTCAACAGGCTGAGTTCGTAGAGCGCCTGATGCGGGAGAAACGCGCCGCTCGCCGCGGCGTTGGCCCTTTCCCCGACAAACCCTGTCGCCATCGCCGCCGCAGCGAGTATCGGCGCCAACGATTTGGCGTCACGCGGCAAAATCGGAAATAAGCGGGCCATGTTTTTTCCTCGGGTGGAGTGTGATCTGAGAGGATAGGAATCGGTTTTCCAACCAGACCCTGCTCGTACAAAAGCCGGGCTCCGACACATTATTCGCAGCGCCATTGCGCCGCAACTGCGGTCACATCACGGAAAAGTAGGATTTATGGACGAATTGCCATGTTTTTTGGCATTTCCGCCACCACCCTGCCCTCGCTTGCAAGTAGATACTCGATGCGCGAAACAGAAGCGGCCCCGATCGGATCCATCGTCGGGTGCCGGAAAATTCAAACGGGGACGAACCATGACGGGTACGGTCGAACAAAAACTTGCGGCACAGGGCGTCGTCTTGCATCAGCCGCCGAGCCCGGTGGCGAACTATGTCGGGTTCGTGCGCAGCGGAAACCTGCTGTTCGTCTCGGGGCAGGTGTGCGTCAATCCGGAAGGCAAGCTGATCTCCAGGGGTAAACTCGGCGCCGGCGTCACGGTGGAACAAGGCAGCGCCGCCGCGCGCGGTTGCGCGATCAACCTGCTGGCACAGGTCAAAGCCGCGCTCGACGACCTCGACAAGGTGGTCCGGGTGGTTCGCCTCGGCGGGTTCGTCAATTCCGCTCCGGATTTCCTGGACGGGCCGAAAGTGCTCAACGGCGCCTCCGACCTGATGGTCGAGGCTTTCGGCGACAAAGGCCGCCATGCCCGCACCACCGTAGGGGTCGCGTCGTTGCCGTCCGACGCGTCGGTCGAGGTCGAAGGGCTGTTCGAGGTCTCCTGACACGGAGGCGTGGGATGCGCACGCCCGACTGGTTGACAGCGCGGCCGGTCGCCCATCGCGGTCTGCACGACCGCGCGCGCGGCGTCATTGAAAATATGCCGGGTGCGGCGCTGGCAGCGATTGAGGGCAATTTTGCCATCGAATGCGACATCCAGCTCTCGGCCGATGGCGAGGCCATGGTGCATCACGACGATGCGCTGGGCCGCCTCACCGAAGGTTCCGGCACCCTGCTCGGCCTGACCTCGGAAGCGCTCAAGGCGGTCCAGTTCAAGGACACGCCGGAGAAGATGATGTCGCTTGGCGACCTCTGCGCGCTGGTCAAAGGCCGCGTCCCGATCGTGATCGAGGTGAAGAGCCGTTTTGACGGCGATCGCAAACTGGTGCGGCGAATGACGGAAGTGCTCGATAGCTATTCCGGACCGACCGCCGGCATGTCGTTCGATCCGGACCAGGTGCTGGCGCTGCGCGAAACCATGCCTAAACTTCCCCGCGGCATCGTGGCGGAACGCGTCTACACCGAAGCCGATTGGCCACATGCGACGGCGGCCCAGCGCAAGGGCATGTTGCATCTCATGCACGCGTTCCAAACGCGCCCGCATTTCGTCGCCTATTGGGTGAACGACTTGCCGGCACCGGCACCCTGGATCGCGCGCCACGTGTTCGGCCTGCCGCTCCTGACCTGGACGGTGCGGACAGAGGACCAGCGCAAGCGTGCCGCCCGCTACGCCGATCAGATGATCTTTGAGGATTTCAGGCCTTAAGAGCGCCCTCTACGGTCTGTGCGAGCGTCAAATCAGCGGAACCCATGCTCTTGAAGTCGCAAGCGCAATGCCCGATCTTAACAGCGAGGTCACCATGGCCGATGGCTAAACGTGACGCGTGACCGGCTTAAACAATCGATGGATTCATCCGAAATAACGCTCGAAGCCGTCTCGTCCGTCAGCCAGATCGCGGCCGAAGACTGGGACGCCTGCGCCAATCCGGTTGCGGATTCCGGCAGCCTCGACGCTCTCGACACGCTGGCCTTGCCCACCCTCCCCAAGGTCTCCAGTGCCGCCTCAAAATCGCCCTATAACCCATTTGTTTCGCACGCATTTTTCTCTGCGCTCGAGGCGTCGGGATCGGCCTGTGCGCGGACCGGCTGGGGACCGCGGCATTTGCTCGCTCGCCGAGACGGCGGCATCGCGGGCATCGTGCCCTGCTATCTGAAAACGCATTCGCAAGGCGAATACGTATTCGACCGCGGCTGGGCTGACGCCTATGAGCGCGCCGGCGGGCGCTATTACCCGAAGCTGCAGGCCTCGGTTCCCTTTACGCCGGCGACCGGCCCGCGCCTGTTGATCCGCGAGGACGTCGACAGAGACGAGATCGGCAGCGCGCTGGCGAGCGGCCTGATCGCGCTATGTGCGGCGACCAGTGCCTCATCGGCGCACGTCACCTTCACGCGCGAAGCGGAATGGAAGCTTCTCGCCAAGCATGGATTCCTGCAGCGGACCGACCAACAATTCCACTGGCGCAATCAAGCCTATGGCGGTTTCGACGATTTCCTCGCCACGCTGAACTCGCGCCACCGCAAGGCGATCAAGCGCGAGCGGCGCGAGGCGGTGGCCAACGGCATCACGATCCATGCGCTCAACGGAAGCGACATCACCGAGGAGGCCTGGGACGCTTTCTTTGCCTTTTACATGGAGACCGGTTCGCGCAAATGGGGCCGGCCTTACCTGAACCGCGCCTTCTTCTCGCTGATCGGCGAGACCATGGCGAAAGACGTGCTCTTGATCATGGCGAGACGCAACAACCGCTGGATTGCAGGGGCCATCAATTTCATCGGGTCCGATACGTTGTTCGGCCGCAACTGGGGTGCGATCGAACATCACCCGTTTCTGCATTTCGAGGTGTGCTATTATCAGGCGATCGACTATGCCATTTCGCGCGGCCTGAAGACGGTCGAGGCCGGCGCGCAGGGCGAGCACAAGATCGCGCGGGGGTATCTGCCGCAAACCACTTATTCGGCGCATTACATCGCCGACCCCGGCTTGCGCCGGGCGATCGATGAGTATCTGCGGCGCGAACGCGCTTATGTGGCGGAAGCCGGACGCGAACTCACTGACGCCGGGCCGTTTCGCAAAGCCAACGACGAGTCCGCGAACGACTAGAATCCAAGCGAGGAGCGTCCATGCCCGCCTATGACCCCCAAAACCCCTTCGCAAAAATCCTGCGCGGCGAATTCCCCTGCTACAAGATCCATGAGGACGACCATGCACTCGCCTTCCTCGACATCATGCCGCGCAGTCCCGGCCATACGCTGGTGATCCCCAAGGCCCCGGCGCGCAACATCCTCGATATTTCACCAGAGGATTTTGCTTATGTCGCCCGCAGCGCGCACAAAATCGCGCGGGCTGCGATGACAGCGTTTGCGGCCGACGGCATCACCATTCAGCAATTCAACGAGCATGCCGGTGGACAGGTGGTGTTTCACCTCCACGTGCACGTGATGCCGCGCCACAACGGCGTGGCGCTATTACCCCCGGCAAGCCGCAAAGAAGACGGCAAGGTGCTGGAGGAAAACGCGGCGAAGCTGATCGCGGCGCTGAAGGAAGCGTGATCGCCGCGACGCCGTCATTGCGAGGAGCAAAGCGACGAAGCAATCCATCTTTCCGCTTGCCGCGCCAAGGATTGCTTCGCGGAGCCTGTCATCGGGCGTGCATTCGCGCGACCCGTTGGCTCGCAATGACGAAAAGCGAAACCTCACTCCACATCCCCATCCCCACCCTTCTGCGCCGCGAGTGGCGAGAATTCGCAGCGGTCAGGCTTGAGGTCGATCAGCGGCGTTTCATCGAGGCAGTCGAGCCCCCGTACCAGGACCGCGTTGCCCTCAATCCCCACCAATTTGACGATCGAGGTGCCGATCGGATTGGGCCGCACTGGCGAGCGCAGCGAAAACGTGCCGCGGGTCAATCCGTTCTTCTTCGGGCTTTGTAGCACGAGATTGCGCCGCGAGTGATGCAGCCAATAGATCACTTCGAGATGGTTGTAGAAATCGACACCCTTCAGCGCCGGTACCCATGGCTCGAAAATCTCGAGCCGGCAAACCGGCCCATTGTGACTTCCTTGCCGCGGAGTGTCGTCACGCGACTTCCAGGGCGTCCGGATCCGGCCGATGAAGACGAGGCCCGCATCGCTCGTCTTCGGCATCTCGACGGCGACTTCACCCTCGCGGAGTTCACTTTCCTCAACCATGTTTCAATCCAATGAGATGTTTTGGGCCTTGATCACCGCCGACCAGCGCGCCCGATCGGCGTCGATGAATTCCTTGATGGCGACATCACTGCGCGGACGCAGCACCGAATAGCCGATCTTCTCCAACGAGATGCGGAACCCATCGTCATTCAGCGCCCGATCGAGGCTGCCCTTGAGAATTTGTACGTTGTTATCCGGCACTTTTGCCGGAGCGACAACACCGAACCAGACACTGACGAGGTAATCGGGATAGCCGCTCTCGGCAATGGTCGGAACGTCAGGAAGATCGGAAATCCTGTGCGCGGAGCTGACGCCGAGCGCCCGCAGCATCCCCGATCTCACGGGAGGAAGCGCCGTGCTGACGGAGTCGAACATGACCTGAATGTTGCCCGCCAACAGATCAGTCAGCGCCGGTGCCGCGCCCTTGTACGGCACATGGGTCATCGCGATGCCGGCCATTTGCTTGAACATCTCGCCGGCGAGGTGAATGGTGCCTCCGGTCCCCGCCGAACCGAAACTGAGCCTGCCGGGATTTTGTTTGGCATAGGCGACAAATTCGGCAACCGTCTTGGCAGGCAGGGAGGGGTGGACCTCCATCACCACCGGAACCTCGGTGATCAACGCCAGCATCCGGAAGTCCCTGACCGGGTCGTAGGACAGTTTCTTGTAGAGCAACGGATTGAGCACGATCATCGAACCGGCAACAATCAACAGCGTGTAGCCATCCGCGTCGGCGCGGGCCACGGTTTCGGCGCCGATCGCGCCCTGAGCGCCCGGCTTGTTCTCGACAAATGCCGTCTGACCAAGGTCCTTGCCGAGAAAATCCGCCACCAGCCGGCCGAGAATGTCGGTTGGACCGCCCGCCGCATAGGGAACGACCACCCGGATCGGACGCGCCGGAAACTCGGCGGCGTTGATGGCTGCCGTCGTTGTGAGGACCAGCCACGCGATCAACGCCGACCTGAAAGGCCACTTCATGCCGCTTCTCCGAGGGAGCCGGGTGAGAGAGTAGCGGAATGCGGGCCGGCTGCAATTCGAACCAGCAGCGGGCGATGCCGTCAGCCAAGCCACCATTTGCCGGCAAGCATCAGAATCTCGCCCGAGGCCACGCCGGCGAATATCGAGTGCCGGGTGACCATGAAGACGACGCATCCGCCCGCCACCGCCGCATAGCGCAGCCAATCGGGGACGCTCGACAGCGCCCCCGGCGGCAGCACCAGAATCTGCGCAATGACGCCGGCGAGGATCGCGGTCGCGACCGCCCTCACCCACACCAGGAGTTCGGAGCCCTCGTCGACGCCCGCGCCGAGCCAGAGTCCGATCATGCGCCAGACTTCGTTGGGCAGAAAGCCCGCGAGCAGGAGCACCAGCAACGCGTGCCAATCGCCGATGAAATGGGCCGCCCAGTCGCTCATTCCTGCTCCCGCCACCAGTGAACGGCGTAGGCAATTGTTCCCGCAGAAGCGCCGCTTATCAGGATATCGACGCCGGTGTGAAACATCGCAACCAGCGGATACAAAGCGAGCCCCAACAAGAGTGCCAGAATATCCGCAAGGTGCCGGCAGTTGCGCGCGGTCGAAAACAGGAAGGCCAGCGGCGTCAGCAGCAGGATTGCGGCGGCGAACAGCTCCGGGAGATTGGCGGCAAGGCCATAACCTGTCGTGGTTGCGGTCAGGCACACCAAGAGGAGACCGGAGCCGAGCCCATGGACGTAGGCGATGCGCCGCTCGGGCGGTACCTGTGGCAGCAGGCGAAAGCATTCGACCCACAAGGTAACGGCGACGAAATGGGTGGCGAGGATGAGCTGCCGGCGTTTCGTCTGAGGCGTGCGCATCATCGGCAACACCGACACCACCATCGGAAACAGCCTGATCGCGCTGACCGTGACGGCGATCGCCGCCTGCAGCGCGGTTGCCCCCGAACCCAGCGTCGAGATCAGGATGATTTGCGCCGGGCCCGCCCAAACGCACAGCGTACTCGCCAACACCCAGCCGAGGCTGAAATGCGTGTCATGCGCGAGCGCGCCGATGCCGGCATAGGTCGTAAACAATACCAGCGTCAGCACCGTGGAGGTAACCGACCGCATTCCCCATGCGAAAGCGCGCAAGGGGCCGTGCCATCTGTCTGAGTCGAGCGCGGGAAGAGCCAATGGAAGCCGGACCGTTTGAAATCGCCGCGCGCATAACGCTGGCGAAATTGCGGCGCGTCAAGCGAAGGGGACATCACGGCTGGCATGCAGCGTGAGTTGGATGTGACTTCACCCGCTGACCCGCATGTTTCGCAACACAAAACAGGCGCCGCCAGCACGGCGAATGCGGTTGCAGAGATCGTCGGCGGCGGGGCGCGTATCAGTGCCGATCCGGACTTGATAGAAAATGTGGCTGCCCCGGTTGCGCAGCACCGAGGCGAGCAGGCTTGGTTCCCGATCGCCGATCACCGGGCGCAGTCGCGTCATCGCGCGGGAGTACGTCGCCAGCGCCACGTCGCGGTTAAAGCCGCCGGCAAGCTGCACACCCCAAGGCCGGTCGGCGCCCAGTTTCACATGCTGCTCGAGCTCGGTCACAAAATAATTGGGGGCGCGCTTGAGCAGCGCCATCAATTCATGGCAGCTAGTATGCGTCGCTCGGTCGGGGATTTTGCCGTTCCTGGCGGCCGCCGCCCATTCTTCGACCGTCGAGCCGGTAATGGCGGAGACATAGTTGCGCGTCTCCTGCGGCATCGGCCCGGTGCCTGCGAGCCATTCCTGCACCCGGCGCGGTCCGGCATTGTAGGCAGCCGCGGCAAGCCCGAGATTGCCGAACTGGCTGCGCAATTCACTTAAGAATTCAGCCGATTTCGGCAACGCCTGCACCGGGTCAAAGGGATCAAGCAAACGGCGTTCGCTGGCGGTGCTCGGCATGAATTGCGCGATCCCCTGCGCGCGCTGGCCGCGGCGCGTGAGCGGACCCACGGCATCGGATTGGAAGCGGCTTTCCTGCCAAATCACGCGCGCGAAAAACTCCAGCGGCAGATCGTTGGCTTTTGCCGCCGCCTCGATCATCAGACACACGGCCTGCCTGGCATCGCTCTCCCGCGCCTCGCCGGCGAGTTTTTGCGCCTTTGGCTCGTCCCAATTCCCGGCGATAGCGAGTTCCTCCACGCTCGGCCGCGCGACCTGGCCATCATCGCTCGCGGGCGTCATATCCTCCGCGGTCGCGGGCATCTCCGAGAGCAGCAGCGTGGCCACGGTGCAAAGCGCGAGATACGGACCCTTGAATCCTTGCATTGCAGTCCTGTCCTCGGACAGATCGACTTGACACCGGGAACCGGCAGTCTAGCTATCTTTCAATGATGGCGCGTCTATGGGAGCGCAAAGCATGACGGCACCTTCGGACGACTTCATCGGTTTTGCTCCCGATGACGACGCGCCGATTCCGTACATGGCGCGCACCCGCGAATATTACGCGGCGATCGGCTACACTACGCCCTATCGCTGGGCGCACCACGTTGAAGCGCCCTTCCAGCCACTGCGGAAGCCGCTGGTCCAATCCCGTATCGCCATCGTCACGACGGCAGCGCCCTTCGATCCTGCCAAGGGCGATCAGGGCCCCGGCGCTAAATATAATAGCGGCGCCAAATTCTACTCGGTCTACGACGGCGACACCTCGAAACAGCACGATGTGCGGATTTCACATATCGCCTATGATCGCATACACACCTCGGCCGAGGACAGCGGCACCTGGTTTCCGTTGCCGCAGTTGCAGCGAATGGCGCGCGAGGGCCGGATCGGCGAGGCCGCCCCGCGCTTCTTCGGGGCGCCGACCAACCGTCGCCATCGCGTCACGATCGCAACCGATGCGCCCGAAGTTCTCGCCCGCTGCAAAGCTGACAAGGTCGACGCCGCCGTGCTGGTGCCGAACTGTCCGGTGTGTCACCAGACCGTTAGCCTGGTCGCGCGGCATCTGGAGGCCAACGGCATTTCCACCGTCGTCATGGGCTGCGCCAAGGATATCGTCGAACAAGCCGCCGTGCCGCGCTTTCTGTTCTCCGATTTTCCGCTCGGCAATTCCGCCGGCAAACCTCGCGATGCGGCCTCGCAGGCATTTACGCTGGAGCTCGCGCTGCGGGTGCTGGAAGCCGCCCCTGCAGCCCAAACCACGGTGCAATCGCCGTTGCGCTGGAGCGCGGATGCGGCCTGGAAACGCGATTACGACAACGTCGCGGCCTTAAGCGGCGAAGAGCTGGCGCGGCGGCGACGCGAATTCGATGCGCAAAAGGAAATCGCGCGAAAGTTGCGCGAAAGCGCGGCTTAAACTCCCTCAATCGCCGATTTTCCTGTCAATTCAGGCCCTTCCGGGCCGATACCAGTTTACGTTAATGCCGCATTTCGCCTGGGCCGGGCTTTCACGGACGGCAAAGCCGCGTAAAAGTCCTTGCGGTCTTCTTGGGAGCTTTTTCGATGCCGGATCGACGCCGGAGCGCGCGCGACATGGTTATCTATGACGGGGTCGCCGAGACCGGCGACCGTCAGGGGTCGACGGATTGCGTGGTGCGCAACATCTCGGAGAACGGGGCGCATCTCGAATTCGAGAACGGTATCGCCCTCCCAAAGGAGTCCATGCGGCTAACGATCGCGCGCAAGGGACGATCGTTTCTCGCCAGGATCATCTGGTGGCGCGACAATTTTGTCGGTGTCACGTTCGCGTCACCCTACGAACTCCCCGGATCCGACCTCGCCGAACGCCTGCGCAAGAGCGAAAAGAAAAAGCGTGAGCTCCAGCGCCGCATCAATGAACTGATCGGCGAGGGCTAGCCGGCGCCCTACATCTGCTTGTGCACCTCCCCTCTCCTGCCCATAATCTCGCGCTTTGCGGGGAGGACGTTCTGATACCATGCGCGCTTTTTCGTTTGCTTTCATTGCTGCACTGACGTGTTTGGTGAGCGGGACCGTGTCGGCGCAGACCACGGACCGCACCATCGACGAGATCAAGACCGAGACGCTGGCACGCGCACAGACAGGTGCGTACCCGGCTTTGGGTATCCAACCGGGTGACGCCAGCGATGCACTCGGCCGTATCAAAACCCGCGATCCGGACGAATGGGCGGCGGCCTGGAGCGCGGTTGCCGACGGCTACGTCACCAAGGCCAAGGCTGCCACCGACCCGAAAGAGGCCGATGCCAATTTCGTCCGCGCATGGCGTCTTTATTATTTCGGGCAATGGCCGGCGCCGACCTCCCCAGGCAAACAAGCCGCCTATCGGCGGGCGATCGACGCTTACCTGGCGCACGCCCGCTATTTCGAACCGCCGCTCGAAGTCGTGCGCATCCCCTATGGGGCTAAGGAAATTGTCGGCTATTTGCGCCTGCCGGCAAACGCCCCTCGCCCGGTGCCGCTGGTGCTTGCGATTTCGGGCCTGGACAGCCGCAAGGAAACGGTTGCCGAAACCTACGCGGCAGCACTTTCCCAAGGCATCGGCTTCTTTGCGGTCGACAGTCCCGGCACCGGACAGGCGCCGTGCAAGGCGGACGAAACCGCCGACCAAATGTATTCGCGCGTGCTCGACTACCTCGCAACACGGCCGGAAATCGACAGGAATCGCATCCTCGCGCACGGCCAGAGCTTTGGCGCCTACTGGGCCGCGAAGCTCGCGCACACCGAAGCCAAACGTCTCGCCGGCGTCGTCGCGCAATCGCCGCCGATCCACCGCACGTTCCAGCCCGATTTTTTCCGCGGCCGGATGTACACCCGCGAATATCTGTTCGACTTGCTCCCGGCAAATCAATTCGTGTATGGCATGAAATCCGCCGACGAACTGATCGCGTTCCTGCCCAAGATGTCGCTGCAGACGCAGGGCCTGCTTGGCAAACCCACCGCGCCGATCCTGGTGGTAGGCGGAACGAAAGACAGCCAGGTGCCGATCGATGACCTCGAACTTCTGCTCAACAGCGGCACGGAGCCGCGCGAGGCCTGGATCAATCCGGCAGGCGGGCACATGGGGCGCACCCCCGGGACGTGGCCGGACCCAGTGATCTTCCGGAAAATCATCCTGCCGTGGGAAGTGCGGCGACTTTCCCAAAAATCGGATGCGCCATAAGCCCAAACGCTTACATGCGCACCGAAGCGTCGTTGACGCTGCGCATCAAGCGTCACGTTGCGCCGATAAAGCAATGGCATTGCAGGCAAATGCCCAACATCGGCGCTGGCAAGGCGCCCGCTATGCTGTAAGCTTACGGTCCAGATCGGTCGGCTTCCCCGGCTCGGCTGCCAGACTGCAACAAAAGAAGACCCTTGGAGGAACCCAATGTCAGTAGCTCCGTCCGGCCGCATCGCGCCTAGCCGCCGCACACTTCTGCGGGCCGGCGCTGGCATGGCCGGCATTCTCGCGGCCGGGCGCGCGCCGGCGTTCGCTCAAGCCCAGCCAAAGAAACTGGTATTCGCGCACATCAACGCGGTCCCGGAGTCAGCCGCGGTGGCCTTCGACTGGATGGCGAAGGAGTTGACGGCGCGGTCAAACGGCGCGCTCGAAATGCAGTTCTTCGGCAAGACCCTGATCCCGCAGGAACTCGAGATCATGAACGCGGTGAAGTCCGGCAGCGTCGCGATGGGGAGCCCGGCCGGAGCGGCCGCAACGGTATTTCCGGAAATGGGCGCGCTGCTCGTGCCTTACCTGGTGAAGGATTACAACTCGGCCTACGCCATGCTCAACGGGCAAATCGGCGACAAGCTCTCCAAGGAGATCGAGGACAAGTACAAGCTCAAGGTGCTTTGCTATTTCGACTACGGCTTCCGCCATTTCTGGACTTCGAAGAAGCCCATCGTTGAGCCGAGGGACCTGCGCGGCCTGAAAATCCGTGTCCAACAGGCAAAGATCTTCGGCGACACCATCAACGGGTTAGGCGGCAATGCCGTGCCGATGGCCTTTGGCGAAGTGATCACCGCTGCCAAGCAGGGCGTGATCGACGGCGGCGATCTGCCCATCGTCAACATGAAGGCGCTGAAAATCTACGAAGTGTCGAAATACGCCTCCCTCACCTATCACAATTATGGCCCGACCAACGCGGTGATGAATCTCGAAATCTGGAACGGGTTGACGTCCAATCAGCAGAAGCTGGTCATGGAGCTTGCGCGCGCCGCACAAGGAAAAATCCGCGAGGTGACCGAGTCGGTCGACAATTTCGCCAAAGCCAAGGCAGAACTTGAACCGTTCGGCATGACGGTGGTGGAGGCCAAGGTCGAGGAATTCCGAAAAGTGGCGCAACAGAAAATATGGCCGGCCTACAAGAGCCAGTACGGCGCCCTGTGGGACGAGATCGAAGGCTTCAAGGCTTAAAGTCAAACGCAACGCGAAGAGCCGGCCGTCGATCGGCTCTTCGGCACCTCGCCGCCCATCGCCGCCGGAATCCCATTGAGCATGCTGCGCATCCTCTCAGCCGTCCCGAAATTCGCGGTCACGGCGCTGATCATCCTTGCCATCGTCAACCTCCTGGTCGGCGTCACCCTGCGCTATTTCGTCGGCGCCATCACCAATTGGCTCGATGTCGACCCGGTGCCGTTCACCTGGGTCGAGGAAGTCGGCGAACTCTCGCTGGCCTGGCTGACGCTGATCGGTGCCGCGATCGGAATCCAGTCGCGTTCGCATTTCGCACTTTCGGTGTTCGTGCATCGGCTGCCGCACTCGGCGCAGCTCTGGATCCATCGCGTCAACCATGCGCTGATCGTCGGTGTTGGATTACTTGTTGCATGGTTCGGTCTCAAACTCTGCCTGCTCAATCGGACGCTGACGACACCCGGGCTCGAGATCAATCTCGCCTGGCTTTACGCCTCTTCGGTAGTGGGCGGCCTTCTGATCGCAATTTATGCCCTGGCGACGATGATCGCGCCGTCGCCGCAAGGCGATCCCCTGCACTGAGGCCGGCCATCCATGCTGCTCGCGACGGTTGTCGTCATCTTCGTTGTCCTGATCCTGCTCTCGATGCCGATCGTGTTCGCGCTCGCGGTTGCCGGAATCGCAGGGCTTTGGATCGGCGGTTACCCGATGCAACAGCTTTCCTCCGCGCTGGTGTCGGGATCGCAGAGCTGGGTGCTGCTCGCCATTCCCGCCTTCGTCTTTGCCGGCAATCTGATGGAACGCTGCGGCATGAGTCATGCGCTGGTGGAGCTGGCGCGCGCCCTGATCGGTTGGGTCAAGGGCGGACTCGGCATGTCGGTGATCGTGGTGGCGTATTTCTTCTCCGACATCTGCGGATCGAAAATGGCGGAAGTCTCGGCGCTCGGCTCGGCGTTGATGCCGCCACTCACTAAGGCCGGCTACGACCGTCGCGATTCAGCCTCGCTGATTGCGGCCGGGACCGCGATGGGCATGCTGGTGCCGCCGGCGATTTTCATGATCGTGATCGCGCAGGTGACCAACACTTCGGCGGTTGCGCTGTTTGTTGCCGGCTTCGTTCCGGCCATGGTGATCATGCTGTGCCTGATGGCGGTAGTTTACCTGCGCGCGCGGCAGAACGACTGGCCGGTCGATACAAGGCCAAGCCTCAAAGGCCTCGGCCAGGCCGCGCTCCACGCCGCCGTGCCGATGGTCGTGCCGTTCGTCATTCTGGCGGGATTCATCTTCGGCATCATCACCGCAACCGAAGCCGGCGCAGTGGTCGCAGGCTACGCCTTCCTCGCCGCCAGGCTTTATTACCGCAACGTCTCCTGGCGCGAGATGGGTCACATCGCCTATGACAGCGCGATCCTCACCGCCGCTGTGGTGTTCCTGCTCGCGGTCGCCTCCGTCTACCAATATCTGATGGGCGTGAGCGGCGTGCCGCAATTGCTCGGCGAGTTGCTCGGGCCGCTGAAGGGGCATCCCTGGCTGTTCCTGATTGGGACCGCCGTGATGAGCTGCCTGTTCGGCATGGTGCTGGAGGGGCTGCCGGCAGCGGTGGTGCTCATTCCCGTGGTGTTTCCGATCTCCGAAGCGATGGGTATCGACCCCATCCACTTCAACATCGTGCAGACCGCGGCCGTCGGCATCGGACTGTTCCTGCCGCCGATGGGCGTTGGGCTGCTGATGGCGCTGCGCTTTGCCAAGCTGAATGTCGGCCAGCACTTTCGCACCTATGTGCCGTATATGCTGGCGCTGTTCGCAGGCCTCCTGCTGATCATCTGTATCCCCGAGATCAGCCTGGCGCTGCCGCGGCTTGCGGGATTGATCAGGTAAGGGGCGGCATCGCGGCAGGAATCCTCCTATTTCGGCCCCTCAGGAACGCGGCGTTATCTGAAGTTCAACGAGAGCTATCCTCTTCAGCACGGCTGGATCCCGCTCGCCTATCTTGGCGGTACGCAAAATCGATTCGGCCAGCAGATTTATGTGCGCCGCGCTCACCGGATCCGGCAGCGTGCCGATCGACGACTCAAGCGCAGCGGTCATGATCTCGATCACTTCCGGCGAGAATTCTGCATCGGCAAAGTCTTTCATCGGCAGCCACGCCGCGAAAATGTCGCGCCTTCGCTCCTTTACGCAACAACTCGTTTGACGGTGGGGAGTTCCCAAGGGTCCGGTGCGCCCAGTTGGGCTACGGGACATTATTCCAGCGGGCGCCTCGCGCCATCTCTCACAAAATTCCTGACACTTAATTTGCCCCGCTCAGCCGTTGCGCGCCGTCGGCGCAAACTGACGCAACGACCCGGCACGCCTTGCCCTTCTTGCGACAATCGGACAGCGCGCTCTCTTTGGCTTTCTGCATATCGGCACGGGCAACAATGGCCCAACTGGACTCCGAATAGGCAAAGACGCCGCATTCGGTCCCAAAGAAACTGATCTCGACCGAGCACTGCGCAGCATCGCCACAGGAGGCGCGGGCGCTCGCCACGGCAGCCTTCCGCGTATCCAGCGCCCAGGACATGCCCCATTTGTTGCTCGTTTTGGAATAAACAATCGCGCCCCATGGCTTCAGGCCGCTGATGTCGCGCAACCGCCGCAACAGGCCTTGCGTGACTTCGCCGGTGGAAGCAAGTTTGTTGGCCTGTTCGAATTCACGAACGGCCTGACGGGCCTCTGCGCTCACCGGCCCGTCGAACGGACCTGGATCAAAATTGAGCTCATAGAGCCGCTCGCGAACCTCATGAAGCAATGCGGTGTCCTTGAGTTCGACCTTGTCGTCCGGCCGATCGACGCTCGCCGAATTGATTGCCGCGATCTTCTGCTGTTGCAGGTTGATCTTCGCAATATCCGCAAAGACCCCTTTCGGGTAGCGGTTGAGGTAGGCCTGAAAAAGCTGCGGGTTCTTGTCGTTCTTGATCGATTCCCAGAACGCCAGCTCAAGCGTTACGTCATCGAGCGGTTTGGTTGCCTCCGCTGTCGCCTTGTCGGCGGCCGGCACCAGCGCCACGTCGTCCCCACCGAGCGAGCCATAGATGAAGGGTTCCTGCTTGTTGTTGGTGGCTTTCAGAACGTCGTCGCGGGCGTAGCCAAAGGCCTTGCGCAGATCGAGACCTGGCCTCGGCAGAAATTTCACAAGCGCGGCGGTGAAGGGGCTATTGGTGCTGTCGCCATCGGAAGCGGTCGATCCGGCCTTGGCGGCGAAGGCAATCAGCGTGTTCGGGCTTTCCGGCTCGACCTTGGCAAGTCCCCGCCCGATGGCGCGCGAGCCGATCATGCGCTTCATGTTCTTGTTGTACGGATTGTCGCGGCAGGCGTCCAGAATGACAAGCCGGAGCTGCTTGGCGGGCTCGATCACCGTCAAGATTCGATCCAGCGGAATCGCCTCGTCGAACGCATCAATGTCGCGTTCAAGCACCGCATCGACCGGGATTAGATAATTACTGCCGTTGATCTCGATGCCGTGTCCCGCGAAGTAGACGATCGCGACGTCGGCATCGTGAACGCTATCGGAGAAATCGCGCAGCGCCCGGCGCATCTCGCTCACATTGAGGTCGCGCTTGAGCTCGACGACATCGAAGCCGGCTTTCTTGAAGACTGCCGACATCGCCTCCGAATCGTTGGCCGGATTGGCGAGCCGGACGACGTTTTGGTAGGCCGAGTTGCCGATCACCAGCGCCACACGCTTCTCGGCGAACGCCGGCTGGCTGAAAAGCCAAGTCGACCAAATGGCGAGAACAACGGCCCCGACGGTGCGCATCTGAAAAATCCCCAAACCGGCAATGAGCCGGACCCTAGCATCCAAGCCAACGGGCACAATAATTCCGGGCCTGCCGCCCCTCTGTGACCAGTGTCACATTCCGTAGATGGGGGCGCGCATCGGCCGCGCGCCCGTCAGCTCACCGACCTTCCGGCGCTGCTGCCTGAGCCTTCCCCCTGATGGGCGCCAGAGGCCGCCGCGCCTCGCCCTTCTCCAGGGTGAAGCGTTGATCGAGGGAATACCAAGGCGCGGCGGCAAAACCGATCTCCGACGACGGCTCGTCGTGGCGGACGTAATTGCCGATCAGAGCGCGGGTGACGCCAAACTGCACGTCTGAGTCAATATGTTCATCGTCGGGCGAGTAGACCTGCGAGACCAGGGTCTTGAAGCCGGGCTTGTGGACCATGAAGTGCAAATGCGCGGGCCGGAAGTTGTGGCGACGGGTCGCTCGCACCAGTTCGCCGACGGGGCCATCGACTGGAATGGGATAGCCTGCGGGCTTCACGCTGCGGAAATCAAAGCGCCCCGCCGCATCGGAAACGAACCGCCCACGCAGATTCATCTCGGCCTGCTTGGGATCCTGATTCTCGTAGAGGCCCTCCGGCGAGGAATGCCAAACATCGACTTCGGCTCCGGCGATCGGGTTGTGGTTTACATCTTCGAGCAAAACACGAACGAAAAGTCCCGGACCCGGCGTCGGCGAGCGCACCAGCGTATCGCCGCTTGCGCTCAGCGGCTGATCGTCCCGCCAAAACGGGCCCAGCATATTGGCCTGGGTTTCGCTCTCGCCGTTGTTACCGTTGTTGAGCAGGCAGAGCAGCGACGACACGCCTAACGAACCCGCCATCAACACAACCTCGTTGTGCGAGGGCGTCGTCTTCTGGCCCATCGTCGCGACGATGCGGACCGCTTCCTGGAACTCGCGTTCCGTGAGCCGCACCTCGCGTACGAAGCCGTGCAGATACCGCACCAAAGCCAGCAATATCTCGCGCAGCCGCGGATCATCGACGCGGGAGACAGCTTCAATCACCGCATCCGTCACCATGGCCTGATTTTCGATGATCATTTGCGTTCCCTCACGCTGCTATCCTACCCGCAATCCCTCAACAAAAAAGCCGGCGGTCTTTCGACGCGCCGGCTTCCTGATTTGTTTTTGTGGCCTGCTCAGACCTTGACCAGCGGGCCTCGAGACGCCGGGCCCTTCGATCCGCCGCTCGGACCGCTCGGCTTCGGCTTGCGCGGCACAGTGCGCTTGCGCGTGCCGGGCAGCTTTTCCGGTTTCGGCGTGACCGGCCCTTCGACGAACTCGAAGCCGATCTTTTCCTTCGCCGTTTCGGTCGCCGCCTCGTCCTTCACCAGCACGACACGAACGTGGCCGCCGCCCTTGAGCTTGCCGAACAGCACCTCGTCAGCCAAGGGTTTCTTGATGTGCTCCTGGATAATACGCGCCATCGGCCGCGCGCCCATCTGCTCGTCATAGCCGTGCTGCACCAGCCACGCCTTGGCGGGCTCCGACAGCTCGATGGTGACGTCGCGGTCGGCAAGCTGCGCCTCGAGCTGCAACACGAATTTTTCCACCACCATGCCGATCACTTCGGCATTGAGATGCGCGAACGAGACGATGGCGTCGAGTCGGTTGCGGAATTCAGGGGCGAACTGCCGGTTGATCGCTTCGTGATCGTCGCCTTCCCGTTTGCTGCGGGTGAAGCCGAAGGCCTGGCGCGCAAGGTCAGCCGCGCCCGCATTCGTAGTCATGATCAGAATCACGTTGCGGAAGTTGACCTGCTTGCCGTTATGGTCGGTCAACCGGCCATGATCCATGATCTGCAGTAACACGTTGTACAGGTCCGGATGCGCCTTCTCGATTTCGTCGAGCAACACCACGCAATGCGGATGCTGGTCGACGCCGTCAGTGAGCAAGCCGCCCTGGTCGAAGCCGACATAGCCGGGAGGCGCGCCGATCAGGCGCGAAACCGTGTGCCGTTCCATATATTCGGACATGTCGAAGCGAATCAGTTCGACGCCAAGCGAGGCCGCGAGCTGTTTGGCCACCTCGGTCTTGCCAACGCCGGTGGGCCCTGAGAACAGGTAACAGCCGATCGGCTTCTCCGGTTCGCGCAAGCCCGCCCGCGCCAGCTTGATCGAGGCCGAAAGGGCTTCGATCGCCTTGTCCTGGCCGAATACCACGCGCTTTAGGGTCTGCTCGAGATGCTTGAGCACCTCGGCATCGTCCTTCGACACGCTCTTGGGCGGAATCCGCGCCATCGTCGCGATCGTGGTTTCGATCTCCTTGATGCCGATCGTTTTCTTGCGTTTATTCTCCGCAACCAGCATCTGCGCCGCGCCGGATTCATCGATCACGTCGATCGCCTTGTCCGGCAATTTGCGGTCGTGGATGTAGCGCGACGACAGTTGCACCGCAGCCTCGATGGCCTCGTTGGTATATTTCAGCCGATGGTAGTCCTCAAAATAGGGCTTCAAGCCCTTGAGGATCGCAATGGCGTCTTCCACCGTCGGCTCGTTGATGTCGATCTTCTGGAACCGGCGCACCAGCGCGCGGTCCTTCTCGAAATGCTGGCGGTATTCCTTGTAGGTGGTCGAGCCCATGCAGCGGATCGTGCCCGATGCCAGTGCCGGCTTGAGCAGGTTGGAGGCATCCATCGCGCCGCCCGAAGTCGCGCCCGCGCCGATCACGGTGTGGATCTCATCGATGAACAGGATTGCGTTCGGATGCGCTTCGAGCTCCTTGAGCACCTGCTTCAGCCGTTCTTCGAAATCGCCGCGATAGCGCGTGCCGGCCAAGAGCGTTCCCATGTCGAGCGAGAACACGGTGGAGGCTGAAAGCACTTCCGGCACTTCGCTGTCGACGATGCGCTTGGCGAGTCCTTCGGCGATCGCAGTTTTGCCGACGCCGGCTTCGCCGACGAACAACGGATTGTTCTTCTGGCGGCGGCACAGCACCTGGATCGTGCGGTTGATCTCGGAATTTCGTCCGATCACCGGATCGATCTTGCCATCGCGCGCCTTCTTGTTGAGGTTGACGCAATAGGTCTCGAGCGCCTCGCCCTTCTTCTTGGTATCCTCGTTGCCCTTGGTCTCGGTCTCTTCGTCAACGCCGCGAACTGGCCGCGCTTCGGATACCCCCGGCCGCTTGGCGATGCCATGGCTGATGTAGTTGACCGCGTCGTAACGGGTCATGTCCTGCTCCTGCAGGAAATAGGCGGCGTGGCTCTCGCGCTCGGCGAAGATCGCGATCAGCACATTGGCGCCGGTGACCTCTTCCCGTCCTGACGACTGGACATGAATTACCGCGCGCTGGATCACGCGCTGGAAACCGGCCGTCGGCTTGGCGTCATCGGCGCCGTCAGTAACAAGGTTTTCAAACTCGGTCTCGAGATAATTGACGAGGCTGGTACGCAGCTTGTCGAGATCGACGCTGCAGGCACGCATGACGGCTGCCGCATCCGAGTCATCGATCAGCGACAGCAGAAGGTGTTCAAGCGTCGCGTATTGATGATGACGCTCGTTCGCGATCGCCAGCGCACGATGCAGGGATTGTTCTAGGCTTTGGGAAAAAGTCGGCATCCGTGTCCTCTGTGGTCCCCCATCATGATCGCCGTCGCCCGGTCAGGCAACAACAACCTTTGTCATATATAGTTACATCCGATCATGGCGAAAGACTGGTTCCCATGAACGGGCCGGCTCTCCCCGCACACTCATGTGATTTATTAAGGGTTACCCGTGTTTTTCCGGGTTTACCTGCTGGAAAGATGCAAAACCCGTTCCGATTTTCAGGACGGGCTACGCGCGACGCTACTTCTTTTCCATCACGCATTGCAGTGGATGCTGGTGCTTGCGCGCAAAATCCATCACCTGCGTCACCTTGGTCTCGGCGATTTCATAGGTGAAGATGCCGCACTCCCCGATACCGTGATGATGTACGTGCAGCATGATTTTGGTCGCGGCCTCGACATCCTTCTGGAAGAATTTCTCAAGCACGTGAACGACAAATTCCATCGGCGTGTAGTCGTCGTTCAGTATCAGGACGCGATAAAGATTGGGGCGCTTTGTCTTCGGTTTGACTTTGGCGATAACGGATGTGACGGGACCACCGGCTCCGCTGACGCGATTCTCGTCACTGCCCATTCGCGGGGAGAAGGTGGCGGCCGACGGCACGGAAGGATCAGGTCTGGTAATCAATCGTAACATGGCACAGGCGTTTGATGTCCCCATGGAAAACTCGACGGCGACCGGGCGATGTTCCCACATGGAGCCATCGATCAATCCCAGACACCCTTCCAGATCGCCGTTCCGGCCTGACCCATTGCTGGAGCGACTGCGAGAATATGGGTCTACCTTCGCTTTGCCGCAAGCTTGCCGATATTACCGTAAGCCAGCTTGCAACAGACCGATTCCCGGATCGGCAACCGGCAA
>DATGGY010000244.1:0-4253 GCA_035308285.1 Bradyrhizobium sp.
GCCGGGTGAGGGGGTTCGAACCTCACTGAAATCGTAACCCCTCACCCCAACCCTCTCCCGATGGGAGAGGGAGTGCACTTCCGCCGCGGAAACGCCGACGTTCCCAGTCCGACGCAAGCCGAGATCATGCTGCATTCAGCCCTCATCAACGTCATGGTCAAGGCGGCGCGCCGCGCCGGCCGCAGCCTCAAGCGCGACCTTGGCGAGGTGGAAAACCTCCAGGTGTCGCTGAAGGGGCCGGCCAATTTCGTCAGCATGGCGGACCGGCGCGCCGAGGAGATGCTTTACGCGGACCTTTCCAAGGCGCGTCCGGGTTATGGCTTCATCGGCGAGGAAGGCGGCAACCGGGCCGGCGACGACAAGACCCACACCTGGATCGTGGACCCGCTCGACGGCACCACCAATTTCCTGCACGGCATTCCGCAATTTGCGATTTCGATCGCGCTGCAGCGCGAGGGCACGGTGATTGCCGGCGTAATCTACAATCCCGCCAATGAGGAGCTCTATACCGCCGAACGCGGCAAGGGCGCCTTCCTCAACGACCAGCGCCTGCGCGTCGCCGGCCGGCGCAAGCTTTCCGAATGCATCATTGCCTGCGGACTGCCTCATATCGGACGCGGCGACCATGAACTGTCGCGCGCGGAGATGGCGGAAATCCAGAACAAGGTGGCGGGCCTGCGCCGGTTTGGCGCGGCTTCCCTCGATATGGCCTTCGTCGCAGCCGGCCGTCTCGACGGCTATTGGGAGCGCAATCTGCAAGCCTGGGACATGGCGGCCGGCCAGATCATGGTGCGCGAATCCGGCGGCGTCGTCTCAGGCATCGCGGGCGACGACGATCCGCTCAAGACCGGCAACGTGATCTGCGGCAACGAATTCATCCATGCGGAGCTGGTGAAGATTCTCAAGCCGTTGGGGAAATAGGATCGCCGTTTCTTCCGTTCTCCCGTTGTGGGAGAAGGTGGCCATAGGCGATCATCGGCAGTCTTCGTCGCCGCGAGAGCAACAGTGGCCGCTCGCCACGTCGCGGGCCCCAGGGGAGATTGCGGATGTTCAAACCAGCGGCTTTGGTCTTGTTGGGATTGTTACTTCCGCAAGCGTCATACGCTGCGGCGCCAAAGGAGTTGTACGGCAAGTCCGTCAGCATCACCTGGACAGAAACCCGCGAGCAGCGCCCGGAGGGCGAGGACGCCTGGCGTCAGGTCGTCGGCACCCAAACGCTGAATATCTATGTCAGCGAGGCCGGACGCCTTTTCAACAATCTGACGTATTCGACACGCCGCGGCAGCGCGGAACGCACCGGCGAGATTGCGGGATCGGGCAAGCGCTCGATCGACTTCAACGGCCATTCGCTGTTGGTCCTGATGCCCCTTGGGACAGGGGGAGCCACCCGGATTGCCGCGGAGCTTGATGCCAGTTTTGGCGGCTGCAGCGCGCAGGTGACGCGCGCCAAGGAATCCGAGGGAACCATTATTCGCAACTACAGCGGCATCATCCAGCGCTACATCGAAATCAAGTCGATTCAAGTCGGCAGCGTTTCCTGCAGCATTCGCGACGGCAATGTATTTGCCAACTGATCTGGTGCCTTCCACATCTGTGCGGGGCCATCACGAGGTCCACTATCACCCGCCATCAGGATCGAAAGCGACAGCGCGACCGCGGCCTGCGCCTCCAGTACAAAATCATCGAAATCCCCGTTAACCGCCTGAGGCGTCAGAGCTTTGCAGAAATAGGCGAGGCGGCCGGGTTTCACGCGGAAGTTCCCGAGTGCTGGCGCCGATTGATGGGATGCGGCCTTTTTTCTCGGGCGCGCTGTGCCATATTGGGGCCGAAAAAGCGGTTTCTCGCAACGGATGACATCGGCAATGGCTTCAGGCTCCTCTTTCCGCTCCGCGATGGAGATCGACCCGGTGAAGCTCTCCGCGCCACGGATTTTCCTGGTGCGGATGCTGGTGTTCCTGGTGCTGTGCGCGCTGGTGACAATCATCCTCTACAGGCAGATCATCACCGCCTTTTTCGCCAATCCCGGGCTGAACGCGCTGATCGGCGTCGTGCTCCTGATCGGAATCATCCTGTCGTTCCGCCAAGTGATCCGGCTCTATCCGGAAGTCGCCTGGGTCAACAATTTTCGCATCGCCGATCCCGGGCTTGCGATCGACCGGCATCCGACGTTGCTGGCGCCGATGGCGGCGATCCTCGGCGGCGAGCGCAGCGGGCGCATGATCATCTCCCAGCAGACCATGCGGCATCTGCTCGACTCCATCGCCACCCGCCTCGATGAGGCGCGCGACATATCCCGGTACATGACCGGCCTGTTGGTGTTCCTCGGCCTGCTTGGAACCTTCTGGGGCCTGATCGAAACCGTCGGCTCGGTCGGCAAGGTGATCGACGGCCTGAAAGTCGGCGGCGACGCCGGGGCCCTGTTCGACACGCTGAAGGAAGGCCTCGCCGCGCCGCTCGGAGGCATGGGCATTTCGTTTTCATCCTCGCTGTTCGGCCTCGCCGGCTCGCTGATCCTTGGCTTTCTCGATCTGCAATCGAGCCAGGCGCAAAACCGCTTCTATACCGACCTCGAGGACTGGCTCGCTTCCACCGTGCGCGGCTATTCCGGCGAGGCGGGAGGAGGCGGCGAACTTCAGGCCGCGGCGGAGCGGCTGCGGCAGACGCTGGAAGAAGGCGGCGGCAACCGCGCCACCACGGCCGCAATGGCCAATCTCGCCGAAGCGATCCAGGGCCTCGTCACCCACATGCGCACCGAGCAGCAGATGATCCGCGAATGGGCCGACGGCCAGGGCGAGCAGAACCGCGAGATCAAGAAACTGCTCGAGCGGCTCGCGCGCCAGCCGGAGAAGAGTTAGTGATAGCGGTTGCGCACGACCTGAGCATCGGTTCGCGTTAAGCCGCATCGCCAAGAGGAGATCGTGCCCCGGACGCAGCGCCGCGTCCTTCACCTGGCGCTGCAGAGCCGCGGCTCATCTCTGCAATCCACAGGTCCGGCTCTGCGGAGCAGCGTTGCGCGCTGCACCGCGTCCGGGACACGAGAAGCGGAGAACCCAAATGGCCCTCGCCCGTGCCCGCCGCAGTGAAACCGGTTTCAATTACTGGCCGGGTTTTGTCGACGCGCTGTCGACGCTGGTGCTCTCGATCGTGTTTCTGCTCTCGGTCTTCCTGGTGGTGCAGTTCTTCCTGTCGCAGGAAGTCACCGGCAAGGACAAGGCGCTGGAACAGCTCAACGCCAAGATCGCCGAATTGAACGATCTGCTCTCGCTGGAAAAACTCGGCAAGTTCAACCTCGAAGACCAGCTCACGCAGGTGCGGGCCGGCCTTGCTTCCGCCGAGAGCGAGCGCGACCGCGTCAAGGGACTGTATGAAGGCCTCGCCGGCGCCGGCAGCGATGCCGCGGGGCGCGCGGGCGAACTCAACAAGGCGCTCGAATCCGAAAAGCAGGTGTCGTCGCGCGCGCTGGCGCAAATCGAGGTGTTGAACCAGCAGATCAGCGCGTTACGCCGCCAGCTCGCGGCGCTTGAGGAAGCGCTCCAGGCCTCGGAAAAGCGCGACAAGGAGTCGCAAAGCCGGATCGCCGATCTCGGTCAGCGTCTCAACGTCGCGCTGGCGCAACGGGTGCAGGAACTCTCCCGCTACCGTTCGGAGTTCTTCGGGCGGTTGCGCGCCATTCTCGGCAACCGGCCCGACATCAGAATCGTCGGCGACCGTTTCGTGTTCCAGTCCGAAGTATTTTTCGACACCGGCCAGGCGCTTCTGTTGCCCGAAGGCCGCGCCGAGCTCGACAAGCTCGCTACCGCGCTGATCGAACTCGACAAGCAGATCCCGAGCGAGATCGCCTGGGTGCTGCGGGTCGATGGCCATACCGACGTGCGGCCAATCAACAACAGTCCGCTGTTCAAATCGAACTGGGAGCTGTCGTCGGCGCGCGCGATCTCGGTGGTGCAGTATCTGATCTTGCTCGGCGTGCCGGCGCAACGGCTGGTCGCGGCGGGCTTCGCCGAGTTCCAGCCGCTCGATATCGGCGTCACCGAAGAAGCCTACCGGCGCAACCGGCGCATCGAGCTGAAGCTGACGGAACGGTAGGTCTCGTCCCCGACAAGCGAACTTTCGCGAGCGCCGATCCGGGACCCAGATATAATGACCCAGATTCTTTCGATGGGTCCCGGGTCTCGTTCCGCTCGGGCGCGGCCCTCGCACCACTCGCCCGGGGCACGATGACTTTGTCTTATTCCTTACGTCCCTATCGCACA
>DATGGY010000245.1:0-8813 GCA_035308285.1 Bradyrhizobium sp.
TATGGCGATCTGGTCGCGGGCGACCTGTTGCACGTGCAGGCGCAACCGAAATCCAGATTGAAGGATCCGGCGACGTACAAGGTGATGGGCCAATCGGTGCCGCGGGTCGATATCCCGGCCAAAGTCACCGGCGGCGCCGCTTACATCCAGGACATGCGCCTGCCCGGCATGGTGCACGCCCGTGTCGTGCGGCCGCCCAGCTATGGAGCGCAATTGGCCGAGTGCGATACGTCCGAGGTCGAACGCCTGCCCGGTGTCGTCAGGGTCATTCGCAACGGCAATTTCCTGGCCGTTGTTACGCAAAAGGAGTTCCAGGCCATCAAGGCGATGCGTGCGCTGTCGATGGCGGCAAAATGGCGCGAGACGCCCGGCTTGCCGAAACAGGATGATTTGCCGCGAGTGCTCACAGGCCTGCCGTCGCAGGATACGGTCATCTTTGAACGCAGTGATCCATCCGCCGTTGGTCAAAAGACCATCGAAGCCACCTATACGCGACCGTATCAATCGCACGGCTCGATCGGCCCGTCCTGCGCGATGGCGCAATCGACCAACGATGTCATGACCGTCTGGACCCACACGCAAGGCGTGTATCCCGACCGCCAGGGCATTGCCGAGATGTTACGTGTACCGCCCGCGGCCGTTCACCTGATTCACGTCGAAGGCTCCGGCTGCTACGGCCATAATGGCGCCGACGATGCCGCGGCCGATGCGGCCTTGATTGCGCGTGAACTTCCCGGCGTTCCCGTGCGCGTGCAATGGATGCGCGAACAGGAGCACGGCTGGGAGCCGTTCGGGCCGGCGATGGTGACCAAACTGAAAGCGTCACTGGATAGCAATGGCGCGCTATCGGCGTGGAATTTCGAGGTCTGGAGCAACACCCATTCGATGCGGCCGGGCGGCGCCGGCTCGATGCTGGCGGCCCAGCACATGGCGCAGCCCATTTCCGTGCCGGCGCCCAAACCGATTCCGTTGCCGGAAGGCGGCGGCGATCGCAACGCGATCCCGATCTACAAATTCCCCAATGCGCATGTGGTGCATCACTTCATCCCGGCCATGCCGGTGCGCGTTTCCGCGATGCGGGCGCTTGGCGCCTACCACAACGTCTTTTCGATCGAAAGTTTCATGGACGAGCTGGCCCAGGTTGCCGGCACTGATCCGGTCGAATTCCGCCTGAAACATCTCGACGATCCGCGCGGCCGCGACGTCATCGAAAAGGCCGCGCACACCTTTGGATGGCGGAAGGGGCAAAAGGCCCCGCCGGATTGCGGCTATGGATTTGCGTTTGCGCGCTACAAGAATCTGGCGGCCTATTGCGCCATCGCCAGCGAGGTAGAAGTCAACCGCGAAACCGGGCGGGCGCGCCTGGTGCGCGCGGTGGCGGCGGTCGACAGCGGTCAGGTGGTCAATCCGGACGGGCTGATCAATCAGATCGAGGGCGCGATCCTGCAATCGACGAGCTGGACGCTGTATGAGGCCGTCACTTTTGACGACACCAGGATCACCAGCATCGACTGGCAGACTTACCCGATCCTGCGCTTCAACGCGGTGCCGCAAAAGATCGACGTGCATATCATCAACCGGCCGGGTCAGCCATTCCTTGGCAGCGGCGAAACCGGGCAGGGGCCGGCCGCGGCATCGGTTGCGAATGCGATTGCCAACGCCACCGGAAAGCGGCTGCGCGATCTGCCGCTGACGCGAAAAAAGATCAAGGACGCGATCGACGCCTGACGCCGGGCATTGGGATTTTGCGCTTAAGCGATTTCCTTGCGAACAGCGGCAGCCGCGTCGCACATCGCCTTGAGCTTGCCGAAGGCAGTTCGGCGCGGCATGTACTTCATGCCGCAATCCGGCGCCGGGATCAGCCGGTCGGCGGAGACATATTTGAGACCGTGCCGAATCCGCTCGGCGATGACGGAAGCGGTCTCGATGGTGGGATCGCCGAGGTCGATTACGCCGAGCATGATTTCCTTGGAGGACAGATCGGCAAGGATACCAAGATCAAGCCTGGGCTGCGCTGCTTCGATCGAAATCTGCTCGGCGGTGGAGTCTGCAAGCTCGGCCAGGAACGGATAGCCCGCCGGTTTAGCTTTACCCGCGACAATGGCGGCATAACCAAAGCAGACGTGAACCACGGTCGGCACCCGAAGTCCCTGCAACGCGCGGTTGATCGCCTTGACGGCATAGCGCCGGGCAGCGGCCGGATCGTTGCGCACCCAAGGCTCGTCGAGCTGGATCACGTCGGCGCCGGCGTTCTGCAAATCGATTGCCTCGGCGTTGACGGCGGCGGCGAAAGCCATCGCGAGTTCTTCGTCATCGCCGTAAAACTCGTCCTTCGCCTGCTGGGTCATGGTGAAAGGGCCCGGAAGCGTAATTTTGGCGGCGCGATCGGTATTGCGGCGCAGGAACTCCATGTCACGCAACTCGACCGGGCCGCTGCGGCCGATTTTCCCGACCACCCGTGGCACCGGCGTCTTTAGGTTGGCGCGGGAAGTAATGATAGCGGGGTTCTCGATATCGATCCCCTCGAGCGAGGTCGCAAAACGATTGGAGTAACTCTCGCGCCTGATTTCGCCGTCGGTCACGATATCGATACCGGCGCGCTCGAGATCACGGATCGCAACGATGGTTGCATCATCCTGGGCCTGCTCGAGATGTTCTGCGGGGATGCGCCAGATCTCGGTCAAGCGGGTGCGCGGCACGGATTTGGACAATAACTCACGGTCCACCAGCCAGTCCGGCTGCGGATAGCTCCCAACGACGGTCGTCGGCAATATATGCTTGGGCAGGGGCAATGCCTCGGCTCCCGGAATACGGCGCGCGTATAGGTATTGGACAAGAGGCGGTCAGTCCAGAACGAAGCTCCTGCCCCGAGATGCAATGCCGGCCCCTGGCGCTTGATGAGAATAGGTTGAGTAGTAGTGGCAACGGAAGTATGCCCCCTCTCCCATTGGGAGAGGGTTGGGGTGAGGGATGACGGTTTCTCGATAGGGCAGTTCCCCCTCACCCGATTTGCTGGCGCAAATCGACCTCTCCCCGCTGGGGAGAGGTGAAGCGACCCCGCTGATAGACCGATTCAATCAAGAACCATCCCGCGCTAGCGCAGCGATAGCCCGGTCGCTGCTTCCAGTTCGGCAAGGGCCTGCGGCGCGTCGATCACCTTGATCGTGGTCATACCCATGTCGCGCGCCGGCTTCAGGTTGACGCCGAGATCGTCCAGATAGATGCATCTTTCGGGCTTGACGCCGAGCGTGTTCACCATGATCCGGTAGATCCGCGGGTCGGGTTTCCTCAGGCCGATCTTGGCCGATTCGATGACGTGGTCGAACAGCGCCATGACTTCCGCGATGTAGAGCGTCCGGCCGCCCGCGCTGCCGATGGCGTTGGCAGGAAGGTTATTGGTGATGCAGCCGGTTTTGAGAACGTTCTTGATGCGCTTGAGCGCGTCCACCATCTCCGGCCGCAGATCCCCTGAAAGCAGCGGCAACACATCCTTGCCCCGAACCTCCGCGCCCAGGGTGCGCGATTCCGCCGCGAATAGCCGATCGAATGTTTCGATGTCCACCTCGGCCCGCTCGAATTTCGCCCAGGCATTCTCCAGGTGATTGGCGGCGTTGGTGCGCCGGATGATATCGGCGGGCAGCCCGCGCTCGCGCTCAAAGCGCGCGAACGCCTCGAACGGCGATGAGGTCAAGACGCCGCCGAAATCCCAGATCACCGCTTCGAACATTGTTTCGCCGCCAACTTACGCATCGGTTGGCTAGCGGCTACCACGACGGGCTCGCCGGCGCCAGTCCCGGCGGAAGCAGCCGGCTGGCTGCATCTCAAGGTTGATACGATCGGAGGAAGGGTCGCTCAAATGCGGCCATTAGCAAATATCCGGTCTACAAGCCGTCGTCGATAATGCAGAATTACAAGGGACCATCTGATCTTCAAGGGCATCTCCCGGTCGCCGCGCGGGAAAAGTGAGACTACCTTGACGTGTATCACGCCTTTCGGCAGCCGTGTCCGAATGCGATCAAGCCTGATTCATTGCAGCCCGGCCTCAGGCTTGCGCCGAGATCGATGTGCGTCCATTGCCGCCGACAGGCGGGGCTTGGCGACCGTTGGGCTGCCAGTTCGAAGCAACGTGTCTGAGCGGAACCGACAGCCGGCAAATCAGCCCTTCGGTACGCCAGTCGAATTGGGCCTGTCCGCCCAGTTGCGACTCGATGCTCGCGATCACGCTTCTTGTGCCGAAGCCGCGCGACGCTGGCCTTTCCACGAGCGGTCCATCGCGCTCTTCCCACAATATCTGGAGGGCGTCGCCGTCAACCTCCCATGTGACCGTCAGGCGACCGACCAGCGTGGATAGTGCCCCGTACTTTGCGGAGTTGGTGACCAATTCGTGCAGTACCATGGCAAGCGTCTGGGCGGTTGCAGGCTGGAGCTGAACGTTCGAGCCGCCGAATGCGATCTGATCGCTCATGGAATAGGGTGCGAGCTCCTCATCGACCAGCCTGGTTATTTCCGCGCCCTGCCAGCTCGATAGCGACAGGATGGTGTGGACCCGCGCCAACGCGCTGATCCGTCCCTCCACGGCCTGCATATAGGCCCTGACGCTTTCGCCGCGGGTCAGCCTCACAATCGATTGCGCCAGCGCCAGCGCGTTTTTGGCGCGATGATCGACCTCGCGGGTGAGCAGAGTCTGCCGTTCCTCCGCCCGCTTCCGCTCGGTGATGTCGACGGTAACCCCGCTGACGCGGATGACGCGGCCGGTCTTGTCGACGGTCGCCGCCGCCGTGCCGACGCACCAGCGGACCTCGCCATCGGGCCGAACGATACGAAACTCGGTTTCGTATGATCTGGCCCCCCCGTTGAACTGGGCTATTGCCTCGCGTAATTCGTCAACATCGTCGGGATGCAGCAGCGCCTGAACACTTACGGGATCGACGACGAAGCTTTGCGGATCGACCCCGAAAATCCGGAACTGGCCCTCATCCCACATCCAGTCGCCGCTGATCCAGTCCCAGTCCCAGGAACCCATCTTTCCCGCGGCCAGAGCAAGGCTCCGGCGCTGCTCGCTTTCAAGAAGCCTGGCATTGGACTCTTCCAGTTCGCTGGTGCGCTCGCGCACCCTATCCTCGAGGTCGGCGTTGAACCGCTCCAACTGCCGTGTCTTGCGGTAGAGCTCGGCGAATACCCGGATTTTTGCCCGCAACACTTCCGGTACTACCGGTACCGGCACGTAGTCCACCGCGCCCATCTCATAGCCGCGAAGACGATCCAGATCGGAAACCTGAATGGCCGAGATGAAGATCATTGCCGTCTTCTGGAAACGCGGATGTTCGCGGATCATGGCGGCAAGCTCGAAGCCATCCAGTTCCGGCATGCAGACGTCGACAAGAATGACCGCGACTTCGTTCTTGAGCAGGTATTCGAGCGCTTCCCGGCCCGAAGCCGCGACGACGAGGTTTTCTCCGAGCTGCCTCAGGATCACTTCATAGGCGAGCAATTTCGCCGGCTGGTCGTCAACCAGAAGGATGTTTACCTTTTCGTGTTTCATCATCTGGCGTACCAATCAGCGATGTAGCCACATGCGTATCGCAAGCAGCAACTGCTCGGTATTGACGGGCTTGGCGAGATAGTCCGAGGCGCCGGCTTCGAGACATTTCTCGCGGTCTCCCTTCATCGCCCTGGCGGTAAGCGCGATGATTGGAAGCCTGCGGAACGCCGGATCCTCGCGGATAACTCTGATGGTCTGATAGCCGTCCATCTGCGGCATCATGATGTCCATCAGTACGACGGCGATCTCGGGGTTGGACTCCACCAGCGTAACGGCCTCGCTCCCGGTCGTCGCGGTCAGCACCTTCATGCCGCGCCGCTCCAATACGCTCGAGAGCGCGAAAATGTTGCGGGCGTCGTCATCGACGAGAAGCGCAGTACGGCCCACGAGATCCTCATCGGAACTGTTTAGTTTTTCCAGCATTCGCTGCTTCTCGATCGGCAGTTCCGTGGTCACGCGATGCAGGAACAGCGATGTTTCGTCGAGCAGGCGCTCGGGCGACTCGACGCCCTTCACCACGATGCTCTGGGCCATGGTGTGAAGTTCAGCGTCTTCCTCCACCGAAAGCTCGCGGCCGGTGAACACGACCACCGGCACCTCGGACAACGAATCGTCGCCGCGGATGGAGTCCAGCACTTCGAAGCCGCTCATGTCGGGCAGCCGCAAATCGAGGACGACGCAGTCGCAAGGATTTTCGCGCAAGGTCGAAAGGGCGCCCGCGCCGGTGTCGGTCGTGACAATCTCGATATCGTCGTGATCGAGGAGTTCCTTGATGCTCATCTGTTCCGCCGCATTGTCCTCCACGATCAGGAGACGTTTGCGGCGGGGCTTTGCATACTCCTTGATCTGTGAAAGCGCCGCGCTGACGCCTTCGGTCGTCGTCGGCTTGTTGACGAAGGAGAACGCGCCACGCGCCAAGGCGTGCTGACGATCCTCATCGAGCGTGATGATCTGGACAGGAATGTGCCGCGTCAGCGGATTGTGCTTGAGTTGGCTCAGCACCGTCCAGCCGAGCATGTCGGGCAGGAAGACGTCGAGAGAGACGGCCGTGGGCTGGTATTGCTTGGCAAGCTCAAGTGCCTCGGCGCCGCGCGCGGCGACCAGGACCTTGAAGCCCTTGTCGCGCGCGAGATCGACCAGCACTCTTGCATAGTGAGGATCGTCTTCGACGATGAGAAGTATGGTATCTCCTGGCTCTAGGTTGAGCCGATCGTCCGGAAGCTGTTCGACGACGCGTTCCTGCGTAGTCGCCGGCAGCGTCGACGCGGCGCTATATTGCGACGTGCCGACCCGCGGCGTTACCGTCGGTCCGGCGTATTTCAGCGGCAGATAGAGCGTGAAGACGCTGCCCTTGCCGGGGGTGCTCTGCAGGTGGATTTCGCCGCCAAGGAGACTTGCTAGTTCACGGCTGATGGCGAGCCCGAGGCCAGTGCCGCCGTATTTCCGGCTGGTGCCGGCGTCGGCCTGCTGGAACGCTTCGAAGATCAGCTTCTGGCTCTCCTGGGGAATGCCGATGCCGGTATCGGAAACCTCAAAGGCAACCACCGCGGGCGAATGGTTGAGCACGGGATGTTCCGCGCTCCAGCCGCCCAGGGCCGCCGAGACGCTGAGTCGTACGCCACCCTCGGCCGTGAATTTGAACGCGTTCGACAACAGATTCTTCAACACCTGCTGCAGCCGCTTTGAATCGGTGTAGATGCTGCGCCCCAGAGTGGGATCGACGACAACGTCGAACGCCAGTTGCCGGTTTTCCGCCTCGTGCCGGAACGGGCGGCCGACTGTTTCCAGCAGGTTGGACGTCAGGATTTCCTCGGCGTCGACGGTCACCGTGCCCGACTCGATCTTCGAGAGGTCAAGAATGTCGCTGATCAGGTTCAGGAGGTCGGTACCGGCGCCGTGAATAGTGCGCGCGAATTCGACCTGCTTGGGCGTGAGGTTGCCGTCGGGATTCTCGGTCAACTGCTGACCCAGGATCAGGATGCTGTTGAGCGGCGTTCGCAGCTCATGCGACATGTTGGCCAGGAATTCGGACTTGTACTTGGACGTCAGCGAAAGCTCGGTTGCTTTTTCTTCGAGCGCGCGCCGGGCCTGTTCGATTTCCTGGTTCTTGCGCTCGACTTCGACGTTGCGCTCGGCGAGCTGCTGCGCCTTCTGCTCGAGTTGCTCGTTGGTCTGCTGCAATTCCCTCTGTTGCGTCTGCAGCTCTCCGGCGAGCTGCTGGGATTGCTTCAACAGGCCTTCGGTCTGCATCGTTGCCTCGATGCTGTTGAGCACGATGCCGATCGAGTCGGTGAGCTGCTCGAGGAAGGTCATCTGCGAAGTGGTAAACGAGGTGACCGAGGCAAGCTCGATGACGGCCTTGACCTGGTTCTCGAACAGCACCGGAAGCACCACGAGGTTCTTCGGCACGACCCGCAACAGCGCGGAGTTGACCGGGACTGCATCGCTTGGGATTTCCGCCACCAGCCGCTGGCGCTTGTCCATCGCGCATTGTCCGATCAGGCCTGCGCCAAATTGCACGATTGGCGGATGGGGGCTGTCGCCGTCGCCGGCATAAGCCGCCAGCAAGCGCATTTGCGGGCTGTCCTCGTTTTCCACCTGGTAGATCACGCCGATATGCGCGTTCACCAATGGCGTCAGCTCGGTCAACAAGAGCCGGCCCACCGTTGTCAAATCGCGCTGGCCTTGCAGCATGTTGGTGAATCTGGCGAGGTTGGTCTTCAGCCAGTCCTGCTCGGTATTGAGGTCGGTCGTGAGCCGCAGGTTGGTGATCATCGTATTGATGTTGTCCTTCAGCTCGGCGACTTCGCCCCTGGCATCGACCTGGATCGAACGGGTGAGGTCGCCCTTGGTGACCGCGGTCGCCACTTCCGCGATGGCGCGGACCTGCGAGGTCAGGTTGGCTGCCAGCAGGTTGACGTTGCCGGTCAGGTCCTTCCACGTGCCGGCGGCGCCGGGCACGTTAGCCTGGCCGCCAAGGCGGCCTTCGACGCCGACTTCGCGCGCCACGCTCGTGACCTGATCGGCGAAGGTCGCGAGCGTTTCGGTCATGTTGTTGATGGTGTCGGCGAGCGCTGCAACCTCGCCCTTTGATTTCACCGTGAGGTTCTGCTTCAGGTCACCGTTGGCAACCGCGGTCACGACCTTGACGATGCCGCGCACCTGCTCGGTCAGGTTGGCGGCCATGAAGTTCACGGTATCGGTCAGGTCCTTCCAGGTGCCGGCGACGCCGGGCACCTGCGCCTGGCCGCCGAGCTTGCCTTCGGTGCCG
>DATGGY010000246.1:0-70524 GCA_035308285.1 Bradyrhizobium sp.
GGCCAATCGATCGCCGCAGTGTCGCGCAAATCGCTGCGCCAGCAGACGGCCTATGTCGGACAGGACGTATACCTGTTCCGCGACACCATCCGCGCCAACATCGCCTTCGGCAAGATCGGCGCTACCGAAGCCGAGATCGTCGCGGCGGCAAGAGCGGCCTGCGCGCACGAATTCATCATGGGCTTCCCGCTCGGCTACGACACGCCGGTCGGCGAGCACGGTACGCAATTGTCCGGCGGCCAGCGCCAGCGTGTCGCGGTGGCGCGCGCGCTGTTGCGGAACGCGCCGATCATCCTGCTCGATGAAGCGACCGCGGCGCTCGATTCGGAATCCGAAAAGCAGGTGCAGGAAGCCATCGAACATCTTTGCCGGAACCGCACCACCATCGTCATCGCCCATCGCCTCCACACCATCATGCACGCCGACGCGATTCTGGTCGTCGAGGGCGGCGAGATCGTCGAGCGCGGGCGGCATGACGATCTGCTTCGCCGCAGCGGCCGCTATGCCTCCTTCTTCCGCCTGCAGCAGCGCGACGCATCGCCGCCGACGCTGGCGCCGATCAGCGCAACCGCGTAAGAAGACACCGACATTCGACCCCAAGGATTCAACTCAAAGCCGCCGAGACCGTTGCCATGAGCGCCACCTCCTTCGTCATTCCCCCTCCGCCGCAAGCCGCGATCGCTGTTGCCGGTGATTCCAAATCCTTTCCGGTTCGCCGCATCTGGTGCGTCGGGCGGAATTATCTGGAGCACATCCGCGAGATGGGCAATGACGAGCGTGCGCCGCCGTTCTTCTTCGCCAAGCATCCCGACATGCTGGAGCCGGACGGCGCCGCGATTCCCTACCCGCCGCTGACCAAGGACCTGCACCACGAAGTGGAGTTGATCGTCGCCATGAAGAGCGGCGGCCTCAACATCCCCCCAGACAAGGCGCTCGATCACGTCTACGGCTATGCAGTCGGCATCGACCTCACGCGCCGCGACCTTCAACTCGCCGCGCGCAAGAAGGAACGGCCGTGGGAAGTCGGCAAATCGTTCGACCACTCGGCGCCCTGCGGCGCGATGGCGCCGGCCTCCAAAATCGGCCATCCGTCAAAGGGCAAGATCTGGCTTTCGGTCAACGGCACCGAGCGGCAGAAGGGCGACCTTACCGAGTTGATCTGGAGCGTGCCGGAAATCATCTGGCAATTGTCGCAACAGGTCGCGCTCGGCGCCGGCGATATCATCATGACGGGCACGCCGGCCGGCGTCGCCGCGGTCGTTCCGGGCGACAGGATCGAATGCGGCGTCGACGGCGTCGGGACGCTGAAGGTTTCGATCGGAAAGCCGGAGTAGCAGGCGAGGCTCTGTAACACGGGGCCCCGGACCACGGTTCGGGGCCTCTTCTATTTCGGAGTGTTGCGGATCGAGCCGAGCGTCACGCCCGCGCCAGCGCCTGCAGGCCCTTGAAAGTCAGGCGTTTGGGGTCCTTCACGCCGGCCAGATAAAGGCGGCGGATGAAGGCGGCGACCGTTTCACGATCGCAATCGGTCAACGCAACCACGGCATCGATGGCAATTCGCTGGGCGTCCATGGGCTCCCTCGTGCGGTCCTAAACCTCGACCGCCTATCTTGGAATGCGCCGATTAATTCGACGTTAACCCTCTACCCGGATGGCCGATTCGGCAAGATCCGGAAATACCCGAAACAGCGCATGGCGCCGTCGCTCGAACACGTCCCGCTCGTCAGGAATATTTCATCACGCCGTCATCGACCTTGCCGAAGCGCAAGCTCACGATGTCGAGCGCGTAATTCTGATAAAGCCGCCACGGCCGCTTCGAGCCTTGTTTCGGCATTTTCGCGATCGCGCGCTGGACATAGCCGGAGGAGAAATCGAGCGACGGCATTTCCTGGATCGAGGGATCGATATTGTGCGGCACGCACTGCTTGTAGCGGTGTCGGTCCATATAGTTGATCAGCCGGCAGACATATTCGCAGGTCAGATCGCATTTCAGCGTCCAGGAGGCGTTGGTGTAGCCGAACGCAGAAGCAAGATTGGGCACGTCCGAATACATCATGCCCTTGTAGTTCAGCGTCCTGGCAAAATCGACCGTACGGCCGTCGACGACGATTTCCATGCCGCCGAGCACCTGCAACACAAGTCCGGTCGCGGTCACGATGATGTCGGCTTCAAGCTCACTGCCGTCCTTCAGACGGATGCCGCGTTCGGTGAAAGTATCGATCTCCTTGGTGACGACCGAAGCGCTACCCTGCTTGATCGAGTCGAACAGGTCGCCGTCGGGCACCAGACAAAGGCGCTGATCCCAGGGATTGTAGCGCGGGTTGAAATGGGTCGCGACGTCGTAGTCGGGACCGAGCGCCATCCTGACCCCGCCGAGGATCAGCTCCTTGATCCGCGCTGGCCTGCGCCTGGCGAGCTGGAAGAAATACATGCCGAGCAGCACGTTGCGCCAGCGGATCAGATGATAGGCGATTTTTTCGCCAAGATTGCGCCTAAGCTTGATCGCAAGCTGATCCTGCCCCGGGCGCGCGACCACATAGGTCGGCGAACGCTGCAACATGGTGACGTGGCCTGCGGTCTTGGCCATCGCCGGCACCAGCGTCACGGCGGTCGCGCCCGATCCGATCACCACCACGCGCTTGCCGGCATAATCGAGATTTTCCGGCCACTTCTGCGGATGGACGATCAGGCCCTTGAAATTTCCGCGGCCCGAAAATTCCGGCGTATAGCCTTCCTCGTACCGGTAATAGCCGGAGCACGAGAACAGGAAGTTGCAGGTGAAGCGGACCGTTTCGGTCGCGCCCTCGCCTGATGTGCGTTCGGCTTCCACGGTCCAGCGCGCCTCACGCGTCGACCACAACGCGCGTTTGACCTTGTGATGGAAGCGGATTTTCTTGTCGATGCCGTTCTCGGTCGCGGTCTCGCGGACGTAATTGAGAATCCGCGGCCCGTCCGCGATCGCCTTCGCCTCGGTCCACGGCTTGAAAGAATAGCCGAGCGTGAACATGTCGCTGTCGGAACGGATGCCGGGATAGCGGAACAGGTCCCAGGTGCCGCCGATGCAGTCGCGGCCCTCGAGGATGACAAAACTCTTGGCCGGGCATTTATGCTGCAAATGATACCCCGCGCCGATGCCGGACAGCCCGGCCCCGACGATCAGGACGTCGAAGTGTTCGCTTTGTTTGGTCATTTCCATCGTCTGATTAACGCGCTAGTTCAAGAAAAATCAACCGCCAAAACCGCCGCTACGGATGAATGTTTCGATTGAAATGAAAGATGTTCGCCGGATCGTAGGCCCGCTTTACCGACTGCAGTCGCGCATAGTTTTCGCCATACGATTCCTTGACGGCACTCTCGGACTCGTCGCTGAGATAGTTCACGTAAGTACCGCCGGGTGACAAACGGCGCATCTGCGAATACGACGCCGTCGCCCATTGCATGTTCGGATCGGACTGCTGCGAATCGTTCCATCGCGCGCTGACAAAGTAGGTGAATTGCCCAGGCCGCCGAACGAATGACGTTTCGCTTCCGATTCGACAAATCTCGCCATGCATGTAGTGACCTACCCCGACGCTTCCGCCTCGCGGCGCGGATTGCACGATGGCAGCCAGTCGATCGATCGTGTTCTGGTCGAGGTTGTCCAGCGAGCCGCCCCGCCAAAAGAAGTTCTGCGGCTGCAAGCGGCCGATCGAACCGATGGCTTTCATGACAAGGCCTGGATGCTCCGCGATCGCGGCAAAGCCCGCTCGAAGAAGCGCTAGCACTCCAGGTGAGTCCGTCAGATGGGCATAAGGCACCCGACGAATCGAGTCGAAAAGCGCCGGCGCGAAGGTACGAAGCGGCCGCAATGTGCGCTCACCCTGAACCTGGTCGCCACTCCAGCAGACGAATGCCAGGACAAGCGGCGCGTCGAGCGTGAAAATCATTAGCTCCACCGTCAGTGCATCCGGCGCGTCCTGCATGAAGTCGCGATAAAATCGGAGGAAACTCGCAATATCGGCGCGAAGGACGAAGGCGCCGCCAAGGACCGTGTCCAACGGAACCAAACCGAGGTCCAGGCCGGTGGCAATTCCGAAATTGCCGCCGCCGCCCCTGATGGCCCAGAACAGATCGGGGTTCTCCTCGGCGGTCGCCCGCAACAATCTCCCATCGGCGCAGACGATGTCGGCTCCCAGCAAATGATCGCATGCGGCGCCATGCGTTCCCAATAGCCAACCGAGTCCGCCGCCAAGCGTCACTCCAGATATGCCCAGGTCCGGATAGCAAGCCAACACCGGCGCCAGCCCAAACGGTTCGGTCGCGATGTTGAGCTCGCGAGCGCGAACGCCTCCCCCAACATGCGCGATCCCGGCTTTGGTGTCGATTTCGATGCGCTTCATGCGCGAAACGTCGATGACCATGCCGCCATCGCAACTGGATGCGCCGAGAACGTCGTTTCCACCCGACCGCACGGCGACGTCGAGCGAAGCGTACTCCGAGAATTCGATGGCGCGAATTACGTCGCTCGCGTCGGCACAGCGCGCAATCATCGCCGGGTGCTTGTCGGTCGTGGGGTTGAAGCTCCCGACGCGACGCGCTCGCTCGTATTCGGCATCTGAAGGAAGGATCAAATCGCCTTTCAAGGCCGATCGAAAGGAAGCAAATCGGCGAAGCGACGTCAGCTCGTTGGTTCGGGCGGCCCTTGTGGCCAATATCGCGGCCGAGACCATACCAAGCGTCAGCAGCGCTCTGCGTCCAATCATCATGACCAGTCCCTCATGGCGCGAATGGTCGATTAACTATCAATGATAGTCTAGGCTATCATTGATAGGTTTGCAAGGTGGAATCTTGAGAAACAGCCGAGCAAGCGCGAAAAAACGTACCGTCACAGCTGCAATCGGTTGAAGGGCCGCCGCCGGGACAGAAGCGTCCGCCGCAGCCCAAGCAAGCGCAGCGTCCGTCGCCTCCGCCGCAACCGCAATTCCAGCAGCAGCCGCCGCCCCCGCCGCAATCCGGCGGCCTGTTCGGGATTTTCAGGCAGTAGTAGTGCCAGCGGCACTATCGGTTGGCGCTCCTGCTGATCGGATTTCCGGCTTGGAATCAATTGACGGCTTCGCGAGGATCGCCTTGGGTGATCCCACCCAGAAAATATGCGTCGACGCGAAGGCCGATCGGCAGCACCGTCCCAATGTCGAGATCGATCAGCACCTGAAGCACCTTGGCGTCTACCTTGTCGGCCGGGCGCCCTGTTTGAACCGCCTTGCCGCCGAGACGTGACGACACACGAAAGACGGTGCCGCCGTACTTTTGATCCGGATAGGCGTCGGCGGTCACCTCGACGCGCTGTCCGGCGGTGACCCGGCCAACGTCCGTCTCATCCACCTCCGCGCGCACCCGCAAGCGACTGAGGTCTCCGACGACCGCGACGGGGGTCGGGGGCATGTTTCCGACGGCCTCGCCCGCGGCGCGATATCTGCGCAGAACGCTACCGGTGACGGGAGAACGGATGAAGGTCTTGTCGAGGAGCGCATCTGCCAGCGCTACATTTGCGTCGGCAAGTCCGACCAGTGCGCGCGCCGCCTGGATATCTTCGATCCGCGAGCCCGCCTCCATCACGGCCAACCTCTCGGACATCACGACGCGATGCGCTTCGGTGGCATTAAGAGTGGATGTCGCCTGGTCAAGGGCCGCCTGTGTGGACGCGCCGCTCCTGACAAGCGGCACCTTTCGGTCGTATTCGCGGCGGGCAAGATCGAGATTGGCCTCCGTCTCGGTCACTGCCGCGCGGGCTTCGAGCCGCTCCTCGGGGCGGGCGCCATTGATCACCCGCTCGAGCTCGGCTTTCCGCTGGGCCAACTCGGCTCGTGCCGACGCCAGCTTCGCAAGCTGCTCGTTGTTATCGACGACCGCAATGATTTGACCTGCGACCACCCTGTCGTTTTCATCGATCCGCATTTCGCGGATGATACCGATCACCTGCGATCCGATCTCGCGCTCTTCGCCGATCGGCTCGACAAGGCCAGGAGCCGCAACCATGTGATGGCCGGGTACCTGATCACGAGCGGGAGATGCTTGCGCGAATCTTGCCGCCCACTGGGCTGATCCCAGGTATATGCAGATCGTCACAAGACCGAACGCGGCCAAGCCTGCGGTGCTGCGCCGTGGAAATGTCATTGTACGGCTCCTGTCGCAGTTGTCGGAGAGGCCGACCCGACGTTCGGCCCTGTAATGATGCGTCCATCCTCGATACGCACGATCCGGTCGGCGAGGTGGACGATTCGCGGATCGTGCGTAACAATGACGACGGCGCGCCCTTGACGATGCGCGAGCATGCAGAAAAGCTCCATAGCTTTGAAACCGTTTTCGGCATCGAGCGCAGCGGTCGGCTCGTCCGCGATCAGGATTTCTGGATCGCCGGCGAGCGCACGGGCAATCGCGACGCGCTGCTTCTGGCCGCTGCTCATCTCGTTTGGATAAGCATCGAGGCGATGTTCGAGACCCACCAGCGACAGAAGTTCGCGCGCGCGTTTGCGGGCGGCGCGCGAACTAACGCCCATGAGGTCGAGCGCCACCATGACGTTTTCAGTCGCAGTCAGCATCGGAAACAGGTTGTACGCCTGGAAGACAAAGCCGAAGTTGCGCAGACGCAGCGCACCTAGTGTGTCATCGCTGAGCGATCCGATGATCTCTCCGTGCAGGGCGACGGTGCCTTCGGTGGGGCGCAGCAGGCAGCCGAGGATGTGAACCAGCGTCGTTTTGCCGCTACCGGACGGTCCCATCAGCAGCAGCACTTCGCCGGGAAAAACCTCAAGGCCAATCGATCGCAGAGCGGTGAAGGCGGTCGGACCGGAGCCGAACGCATGGGTAACGCCGGAGGCGGCGATGACGGGAATCTTCATCGAAACACCTTTACCGGATCGATCGAGGTGACTTTGTTCATCGACACCATCGATGCTGCGACACACATCAGCACGGTTATGGCTCCGATGCCCAAAGCCAGCCACCAGGGGATTTCCGGGGAAGCGCTGCTGTGGCGGGCGAGATGGGCGAGCACAACGACGATGACGATACCAATCAGGTAGCCCAACAGCCCGCCCAACACGGCCTGCTTGATGACGATCTTGTACAAATAGGCTCGCGGGCCGCCCATCGCGCGGATCGTGGCGTATTCGGGCAGCCGATCCATGGTGCTTGCGTATAGCGTTTGCGCGACGATCACCACGCCGACCAGCAGCGCCAGGATGGATGAGCTGATCAGGGTGGTTCCCGCGCCGGTCGTGAACAGCCAATAGGTCCGGCTCTTGCTCGCGAATTCGCTCGAGCTCAGCACGTCCACGTCAGGCATGCGCGCAGACAGGGCCCGGGCAACGGTGTCTGCCGGCTGGCCCTGGGCGAGCCGGATCAGCACATACGTTATGTAGCTGTCGGGGCGGTTGCCGAGCAACCTCGCGTTCCGGAGCGAGGTAAAAACGTAAGGCGATTGCGTGAATGTTCTGATACCATCGGTAAAGCCGGTGATGCGCGCCCGGTGATCATTGATCTCGACGAGTTGATCAACGGCATCGACCCCGAGCTTGTCGGCGTAACTGCGATCGATGATCACGCCGTCCGGCGTCGACAGGGCGTCGTGAACGCTCCGGCCGGGCAACATCGCCCAGGGCAATCCCATCTCGGCATTCGGATCGACGCCGACGATGACGACGGTTTCGCGAGCTCCATTGGGTTTCTTCCAGAATAAGAATTGCAACGAGTAAGGCTCGGCGATATCAACGCCGTCGACGGAGAGCGACTGGAACCGCCGCCGCTCTTCGAGCGGGGTCGCGGAATCGACCGAGCGCACGCCATGCGCTGTGATCCAGAGATCGGCACCGGCATGATCGACGATCGTCGACGTCGTGTGCATGAAATTAAGCAGCATGCCGAGTTCAAGCCCCATCAAGATCGTCGAGAAGACGATACCGATGAGCGTCACCACAAAGCGCACGCCGTCATGAACGAGGTTGCGCCAGGCAATAAGCAGCGTCAGATCGGAATGCCACCCCAATGCGGGAACGTGGTTGAAAGATGATCTACGCAGGCTGACGGCTTCTGCTGTCACGTCAACTTCCCTCCCGCAACACCAATCATGTTGCATCGCTGAAGTGACCAGACGTTGACCTGCGTCAATGGTGCAACCCGCGCCAGGCTCAAGAAAGCAAAGCGGCGAAGCGATGTCAGCTCGTTAGTTCGGGCGGCCCTTGTGGCCAATATCGCGGCCGAGACCATGCCAAGCGCCAGCAGCGCTCTGCGTCGAATCATCATGACCAGTCCCTCATGGAGCGATTGGGGTTGACTATCAATGATAGTTTAGGCTATCATTGATAGATTAGCAAGGTGGAATCTTGAGAAGCGGCCGAGCAAGTGTAAAAAAACGTGCCCTCACGCGCGACGAGATCGTGCGAGCGGCCGAGCACATCCTCGAAAAGGACGGCTATGAGGGGCTGACCATACGCAATGTGGCAGCCCGGCTCGGCGTCAAATCAGCTTCGCTGTACTGGCACTTCGCCACGAAAGAAGAGCTGGAAGATGCTCTGGCTGACGAACTGCTGGCGCGCGTCAGCGCGGACTACGTCGAATCCGGTGATTGGAAGGAAAATATCAGACAGGGTTCGCTGCACATGATGCGGCGTCTTTTGTCCATACGCGACTCGAGCCGTTTGCTTGCCGGCCGCTTTCTGACCGGACCGAACGCGCTACGCTGGATGGAACGTTGTCTGAAGCCGTTTCTCGAGGCCGGCCTCGGCAAGCGGGAGGTTGCCTACGCCTCGCACGCTATCCACGTCTATATTCAAGGGTTCGTCATCTTCCGATCGGCACCATTGTCGGCCATGGAGAGCAAGGGCTCGTCCAAAGCTAAGGTGCTTGGCGCGACCCGCAAGAAATTCCAGGGATTATCGCCGATAACCTTTCCAAATATTGTCGCACTCGCCGACGCTCTCACTGAAGCAGATATCGAGGCGCGGTTTCTCTTCGGACTAGACTGTCTGATCGCCGGCTTAGCGCAACGAGCGGGCGCAAAGGCAGCGCACGACAGTTCTCTGGTCTCGAAGCGCTAGTGTTGTGCTTCGGATAGGTGATCGGTGGCCGGCAAATGCCCCCATTGATAGCGGAACAGGTCCCAGGTGCCGCCGATGCAGTCGCGGCCCTCGAGGATGACGTAGCTCTTGCCGGGACATTTCTGCTGCAGGTGATATCCCGCGCGAATGCCGGACAGCCCGGCCCCGACGATCAGGACGTCGAAGTGCTCGCCTTGTTTCGTCGTATCCATGGCCCGCCCAACTTTATCGCCGTCATGGCCGCGCTATAGCCGTCCAGAGGACGGCGTCGCTTCCGCTCGCCTATGCCCGGCCATCCACGTGTTTGCCTTTTACATAGACTGTAAAGACGTGGATGCCCGGCACAAGGCCGGGCATGACGAAATTGTCAACCGCGACGCGATTCCCTCAATACCGGTAATGATCCGCCTTGAACGGGCCTTCCGGCTTGACCCCGATATATTCCGCCTGGTCTGGGCGCAGCTTGGTCAGATTCACGCCGATCTTGGCCAGATGCAGCCGCGCCACCTTCTCGTCGAGCGATTTCGGCAGCACGTAGACCTTCTTTTCAAATTTGCCGTCCCTGTTGTTGGCGAACAGCTCGATCTGCGCCAGCGTCTGGTTGGTGAACGAGGCCGACATCACGAAAGACGGATGGCCCATGGCGTTGCCAAGATTCACCAGGCGCCCCTCCGACAACAGGATGATGCGGTGCTTATCGGGGAATTCGATCTCGTCGACCTGCGGCTTGATGTTGGTCCATTTCAGATTGCGCAAATGCGCGATCTGGATCTCGTTGTCGAAATGCCCGATGTTGCAGACGATGGCGCGATCCTTCATCACGCGCATGTGCTCGATGGTGATGATATCCTTGTTGCCGGTTGCGGTGACGAAAATGTCGGCGCGGGGGGCGGCCTCTTCCATGGTGACGACTTCGTAGCCTTCCATCGCCGCCTGCAGCGCGCAAATCGGATCGACCTCGGATACCATGACGCGGCAACCGGCCTGGCGGAGCGACGCCGCAGAACCCTTGCCGACGTCGCCGAAGCCCGCGACCATCGCGACCTTGCTCGACATCATCACGTCGGTGCCGCGGCGGATGCCATCGACCAGCGATTCACGGCAGCCATAGAGATTGTCGAACTTCGATTTGGTCACGCTGTCATTGACGTTGATCGCAGGGAATAACAGCGTGCCCTTCTTCTCCATCTCATAGAGCCGGTGCACGCCCGTCGTCGTCTCCTCCGAAACGCCCTTGATGTTCTTGGCGATCTCCGCGAAGTAACCCTTCGGCTTTTCCTTCAGAAGGCGCTTGATCAGCGCGAAGAAGACTTCCTCTTCCTCCGATCCCGGCTTGTCCAGGAACGCCACATCGCCCTTCTCGGCGCGTACGCCGTTGTGCACCAGCATGGTGGCGTCGCCGCCGTCATCCAGGATCATGTTGGGCGTGCCGCCGCCGTGCCAGTCGAACAGTTTGGCGGTGTAGTCCCAATAATCCTTCAGTGTTTCGCCCTTCACGGCGAATACCGGGATGCCGGCCGCCGCGATTGCGGCCGCCGCGTGATCCTGCGTCGAATAGATGTTGCAGGAGACCCAGCGAATTTCAGCGCCGAGCGCCGCCAGCGTTTCGATCAGCACCGCGGTCTGGATCGTCATGTGCAGCGAGCCTGCGATCCGCGCGCCCTTCAACGGCTGCTTTGGTCCATATTCCTCGCGCGTGGCCATCAGTCCGGGCATCTCGGTCTCGGCCAACGAGATCTCCTTGCGGCCGAATTCGGCGAGCGAAATGTCCTTGACGATGTAGTCGGTAAAGGCGGGCTTCTTGGCGGTGGCGGAGGTCATGTGATTTCCTTGAACAGATGAATTCGGACGTATCGATACGGCGCTAAACTGGACGCATTATGACGCTTTCTGCTCCCTCGCCCCGCCCTTGCGGGGAGAGGGTTGGGGTCAGGGGCTGGCGCCGCGAATGATGGGCAGCGAATTATGCGGAGGCTCCCCTCACCCGCCGCCAAGGGGCGTCGGCCTCTCCCCGCCGGGGAGAGGCAAGAATAATCACACCGCGCTTTTGAGCGCGTCGGCGAGGTCGGTTCGCTCCCAGGAGAAGCCGCCGTCCTTTTCCGGCGCGCGGCCGAAGTGGCCATAGGCCGCCGTGCGGCGATAGATCGGACGGTTGAGCTTAAGCGTGCGGCGAATGTTGGTCGGCGTCAGGCGGAACATTTCCGGCAGCACCTTCTCGAGCTTCTTCTCGTCGACCTTTCCGGTGCCGTGGGTGTCCACCAGGATCGACATCGGATCGGCAACCCCAATCGCGTAGGCGACCTGGATGGTGCAGCGTTCGGCGAGCCCCGCCGCCACCACGTTCTTGGCGAGATAGCGCGCCGCGTAGGCAGCCGAGCGATCGACCTTGGTCGGGTCCTTGCCCGAGAAGGCGCCGCCGCCATGCGGGGCATAGCCGCCATAGGTGTCGACGATGATCTTGCGCCCGGTGAGGCCGCAATCGCCGTCCGGTCCGCCGACTACGAAGTTGCCGGTGGGGTTGACCAGGAAGTCGGAGGATTTTCGCGGCATCCAGCCTTTCGGCAGCGCGGATTCCACCGCCGTCGAGATCATCTCCTTGATCAGGCCGGGCGTGTATTTCTTGTTGTTGCGGCTTTTTTCGTTGTGCTGGGTCGAGACCACGACCTTGGTGCAGCCGACCGGCTTGCCCTCGACATATTTCACGGTGACCTGGCTCTTGGCGTCAGGCTGCAAATCGGCGAGCTGGCCGTTGCGGCGCTTCTCCGACAAGACCTTCAGGATCCGGTGCGCGAAGAAAATCGGCGCGGGCATGAACGAGCCTTTTTGATAGACCTCGCTCTCGGTGCAGGCGTAGCCGAACATCATGCCCTGGTCGCCGGCGCCCTCCTCTTCGCCGTTCTTCTTTTTCTTGGCGTCGACGCCCATCGCGATGTCTGGCGACTGGCCGTGCAGCAGCACCTCGACGTCGGCGCCGTGATAGGAGAAGCCGTTCTGGTCATAGCCGATTTCCCTGACCACGTCGCGGGCGATATGGCAGATCAACTCGCGGTCGACGACGGAGACGCCGTTGATCATGCGGAACAACTGGCCGCGGCCTTCGCCGGCGATTACGATCTTGTTGGTCGTGCACAGGGTCTCGCAGCCGAGCCGGGTGTTGACCAGGCTGTCGTCGGCAATGCCGAGCTTGACGTCCTTCTCGATGAAAGCGTCAAGGATGGCGTCCGAAATCTGGTCCGAAACCTTGTCCGGATGGCCTTCGGAAACCGACTCTGAGGTGAACAAGTAAGACGCGCGCATCAAGATAGCCCCTTTTCCGCCGGACCCCGGCGGTCCCTTTTCAAATGTTTCCTGAATTGTCAGTCGCGACGGCGCGAAATGACGTAGGATTCGTCGTAGAACCAGAGCCCGTTGTGCTTGCGCAGAACCTCTCTGACGGCATCGAGATAACGGCCGCTTTGGGTCATTTCCGTCAACCGGTCGTCTTCAATCTGAGCGACATACACCGCTGCATTCCATGCTGCAAAGGCCGTCGAGGTTCCGATCGAGCCGGTGACCTCGTTGGGCAGCGCTTCCATATCATAGCGGAAGATCGAACGGTTATCGGCATAAGCATTAAAATTGAGGTCGCGCCCGGCCGTGCCCAGCTCGTATTTTACCGCGCGCAATAGCTCATGACGGCTTACGGCGAAAGGATTTTCTCCGGGCCAGACCGCCCGGATAATCTCTAACCCGGGGTCCTGGCCATGGGAGTGGATTCCGATCAGCCGGCCCCCTGCCCGCAGCGCCCGCCCCAAGGGCGCGATGATCCGCTTGGCTCTGAAATTTACCGAGGATTTGGCCCGGTAGGGCTGGGAGGCGATGACGAGGTCGAAATTGGCCTCGCTGCGGCCGGCGCGCGGGATGATCGAATCCAGCAAAAACCGCTGATCTTCCCGGTAAAGCACGATCGCCACCGGCCGCTCGTAGACCGGCATGCCCGAGCGTGGGCTGACGTTCGCCCGCCAGTTTTGCTCCAGAAACGGACCTAATTCGGCGATCTGGGCCTCGAAATCCCCCGAGGAGGCCCCCCGGAGCGGCACCTCATGCCAGATCATGCCCGCGGCCGCCGCGGGCGAAGCCGGCGTCAGCCAGGGCGCCTCGGCGTAATACATGTTTGTCAGCACAAAAACGGTCGCCGGGTGCTCGAACAGGCGGTCGGCCACCTTGTCGAGCGTGAGGCGAACATCCTCCAGGCTGAGTTCCTTGCCGGCGATGTAGAACGGCATATGGGGAAAGCGGGTGTGCATCGAGCGCATCACCCGCGCCAGCACGGTGCCGTCGCCGACGCCGGCGTCGAACACCCGCAAGGCCGGCGGGCGGGGATGGATGCTGGAGAATTCCAGCGCCACGCGATTGGCGATCACCCGCTTCTCGCTGCAGGTGTGGACGAACAGCAGGTATTTCTGCCGGTTCTCGAAGAAGCGGAAATTACCGCGGGGATCGCGCTTTTCGGGCGGCACCTCAAGGCCCCTTAGCGGCGGCACCCCGCCCGGCATGGCGGCTGAGATATAGGTCTGAATGCGCTCCAGCGTGTCGATGGTGATCCGCTTACCCTCGCGCAGACGATGCACCAGCTTGCCGTCATTGACCGCCCGCCGGCCGAAAGTCGATTCCGCCATATCCGCCTGGCGGCAGAATTCCGAAATCTGGCTCAGGAGCTGGTCGTTTTTCATCTGGGAAGGTGGAAGCCGGATTTGGGACGGCGGGATGGGCAGCGGCGTAGGGCCGAGCGTGTCCTACCACCATCTGCCCAACAAGCGTAGCCCTGCAAAGGCCGCTTTAGCGCCGCCACGGGGGGTGGTTGATGCACCAATGGCGAATGGTATGTTGCCTTCGCTTTCCGATATACCCTAGATGCATTGGCAACCATGGGAAACTGATGCTGCAACGATACGGTCTCATTGCGTTACTGTTCATCGCGTTCCCCAACAACGTTAGCGCCGGTTATCTGGATGAGAATCCAGATGAGGTGTTTGCGACTGTTTACGAGCGTCTTGGCGCGCTGCCTTTGAGAGCTGCGCGCGATCCCTACGTCTGGCTCCGTCTCGAAGAACTGAAGCGCGAGCCGTGCGATCAAAAGAGCATTGGCGATCTTGCGCTCGCCCTCGACAAGCTCGGGTTTCGGCGGGAAGCGGCGGATGGCCTTTACAAATTCGTCCTGAATTGCGGGGCGCCGCTGACCGCCCTGCACCATTCCATCGATATCTATTTGAAGCTCACGGACTATCCCAGAGCCGTCGAGGTAGCGGACGAATTCATGCGACGGGCGCCGTCGAATCACGACGCCCACTATCTGCGCGGCGTGGCGCTGCAGGGCGCTGGAGATTTTCAAAGGGCCCTTGTCGATTACGCCGACGCCGTCGAGCTATTCGGCGCGGACAAAAGGGGCATTTCAAGCCGGCTATTCCTGCGTATGGCGGAGGTCTACGCGGCCCTTAACCGGTTTTGCGAAGCAACAACCCCGATCAATATGTGGGTTTCGTTCGATCCAGCGGCACGCGATACCAGCCGAACCCAAAAGATAATCGCGGACTACGAGGCGCAGGGCCACTGCGTCTCGTCGAAGGAATTCCAAAAGGAAAGCTATCCGCTGCGCGGGCAGAAAAACGTCGTCACAGTCAAGGCGGAAGTCAACGGCGTGCGCGGGCTGTTCGTTCTCGACACCGGGGCGAGCTATGTCACGTTGAAGTCGGCCTTCGCCGATCGCGCTAGAATACCTCAGACCGGAACGAGCGAAATCGGCATGACGACGGCCAATGGGCTGGTTAGGGCAAAGCTATCGAAAGCCGACAAGGTGCGCCTCGGCAAGCTTGAGGCGACAAACGTCCCCGTCACGGTCGCAAACGTCGATGAAAAGAGTTTTGGTGTCGGCGTCGACGGGTTACTTGGGATGAGTTTCCTATCGCGGTTTGACGTCCAAATGGCCGCTGGATCAATCGAAGTCCGCACCCGCCGCGCGAAGCAATAGCCAAACGCGGCATCGCGCCACATCGGCGCGCCCGGGCTCGAGGTGCAGCAGATGCTGACCAGCGTGCGCGCCGAAGTCGTTGCCGGGACGAGGAATCAGCAGGTGCCGCGGTCAAACTCCTCGCTGCTCGGCAAGGCCTATCTCGCGGCGAAGTAAGGCACAGCAAAGACGTATTTCGCATTGCACACCGAGAAGGATGTCGTTGCGATGCACCACGAAGTCCTGTTGCAAACTTCGACTAACGGATGAGGAATCATTGACTGTCGCAAAATGGCGGCTAGCCTCGCGCTGCACGCATCGTGCGATTTAGGGGGTTATCATGGGCTTTATCAATGACATTAAGAACTGGATAGGTGCGTTGACGGAAGTGGCCTTGCTGCTGATCGGTCTCGGGGTCGTCGTGGGGATACTCGTCGGCACAAACGCACCCTTCATCGGCAACGTCACCGCGAACTTGGTGGCTTTCGTCAAGGATCTCGGCTCCAACGGCCTGGTCGGCCTGATGGTGTTGGGCTTCATCCTGTGGCTGATTTCGTACCGCAAGATGGCCTAACGCGAACGTCAAGGGTACGGCGCGTCGCGTGCGCCAAGGCTTGAAGGTAGCTCGGGTGGGGCCACTTGCGCTCCACCCGTTTTCAATTTGCCACACGTCAGCTCAGGAATGATCAAGCCGCCGACTGCTCGAAACGCGAGGGGGGAGCCATGCTCGCTTTTGTTGCCAAAGCCAAGCAGTATATGTGGGATTTCGTCGAGCTCGCCTTCGCCGCGGTGCTCGGGATCATGCTGATCTATCTGGTGCTCGGCCAGGATTCAGGCGTCTTCGTGCTTTCGGTCGCGGGCAACGTCATCAAGTTCACGAACGATGTTCCGCCAGGCAATCTGATAGCTTTTGCCATCGTCGGCGCACTGCTCTACTGGTTCGTGCAGAGGAACAGGTCGTTGGGACGCTGAGCTGCTTGCTTTTTTCCGATCCATACGTGGCTCGTCGGCGAGTTTATCTTGCGGCGAGATGAGGCGTTGCCGCCAAATATTGCCTGGCGCTATCGAAGTCATTCCTCACCCGTATTTTCCCGTCTTAGCTGCGCGCCGCGAAGCCCTATTTCCCCCACACTTCCTGCGCGACCTCGACCACGAGGCGAAGTTTGGCCCATTGTTCCTCCTCGGTGAGGATGTTGCCCTCCTCGGTCGAGGCGAAGCCGCATTGCGGCGACAGCGCGAGCTGTTCAATGGACGCGAATTTGGCTGCTTCCGCAAGCCGCCGCTTGATATCGTCCTTCTTTTCGAGCGCACCGCTCTTTGAGGTGACGACCCCGACCACCACGATCTTGTTGCCCTTGGGCAGAAAACGTAGCGGCTCGAAGCCGCCGGCGCGCTCGGAATCATATTCGAGGAAATAGCCGTCGTAATTGGTGCGCGTGAGCAAGGTCTCGGCCACCGGCTCATAGCCGCCGGAGGAAATCCAGGTGGAGCGGAAATTGCCGCGGCAGACATGCGTGGTGATGGTCATATCGGCGGGGCGTTCTGCGATCGCGTAATTGATCACGCGGGCGTAAGTCTCCTGCAGATTGTCGGCGGCCTCGCCCCGGGCCCGCAACTTTTTGAGCTCATCCTGCGAGCAGAGGTAAGCCCACACGGTGTCGTCGAGTTGCAGATAGCGGCAACCGGCATCGTAGAAAGCCTTCACCGCCTTGCGATAGGTTTTGGCGAGGTCCTGGAAGAAAACATCGAGGTCGGGATAGACCTCCTTCGAGATCGACTTGCGGCCGCCGCGGAAGTGCAGCACCGAGGGTGACGGGATCGTCATCTTCGGCATCACATGGGCGACCTCGCATTGCTTTTTCAGGAATTTGAAATGCGCAAGCATCGGGTGATCGTCGGGAAAATCCAGTCTGCCGATCACGCGCACCGCGTCGTGCCGGGTCTGAACGCCTGCGAACTGGATGCCCTCCTCGGGATGGAACAATTCGCAGCCTGTCAATTTCGACAGGAAATCGAAATGCCACCACGAGCGGCGGAATTCGCCATCGGTTGCGAGTTTGAGTCCGGTCGAGGCCTGCCGGTGCACGACCTTCTCGATCTCCATGTCCTCGATCTTGCGCAAATCCTCCGCCGAAATCTCGCCCTTTTCGAGCCTGGCGCGCGCCTCCTTGATCTGCTGTGGCCGCAACAGGCTGCCGACCTCGTCGGCGCGGAAGGGGGCTCTCGTTCTTTGCATGGCTGTTACTCCTGCGGATCTGTCAATTTTGCAAATTAGAGCATTTTTGACTCGTCATTGCGAGCGCAAGCGAAGCAATCCATGGCCGCCAAGAAAATGGATTGCTTCGTCGCTATCGCTCCCTTGCGCAAACGCCCTGCGTTTGTCGCAGGCAATGACAGCGGAGGTACCGTCACGACTTACCAGCCATACCCAAATGGCGCTCCAGCACCGCCGGATCGGCCTTCAAGGCGTGACTTGCCGCGTCATGGACGATCGCACCGCGTTCCAATATCACAACGCGGTCGGCGAGCCCGAGAATCTTTTGCGCGTTCTGCTCGACGATGATGGAACAGATGCCGCCGGCGCGGGTGATGGCGCCGAGGGCTTTAAGCAGTTCCTCGACGATGATCGGGGCGAGCCCCTCGGTCGGCTCGTCCAGCAACAGGACTTTCGGGTTGAGCGTGAGCGCGCGGCCGACCGCCAGCATCTGCTGTTCGCCGCCGGAAAGCTGGTTGCCGAAATTGTTGCGGCGCTCCTTCAGCCGCGGAAACATTTCGTAGACTTTTTCCACTGTCCACGGCCCGGGCTGGGCGACCGCAGTCATGTTCTCCTCCACCGTCAGCGAACGGAAGATATTGCGCTCTTGCGGCACCCAGCCGATGCCCGCCCGCGCCCGCTGGTCGGGCCGCATCGCCGTAAGGTCGCGGCCATCGAGCGCAATCGTGCCACTGATGCGGCGGGTGATTCCGACGATCGAATTGATCAGCGTGGTCTTGCCGGTGCCGTTGCGCCCCAACAGCGCCAGCACCTCACCCTCCGGCAGGCGCAGCGACATGCCGGGCAGGACCACCGCCTCGCCGTAGCCGGCGCGCAAATTCTCGATGGCAAGGAAATCAGCCATCGGCGGCCTCACCGAGATAGACCGCCTTGACTCTGGTGTCGCGCGCGACTTCGTCCGGCGCGCCCTCGACCAGCAACGCGCCGCTGACCAGCACAGAAATCCGGTCGGCGAACGAAAATACCAGGTCCATGTCGTGTTCGATCAGAAGCACGGTGACGTCGCGCGGCAAAGCCGATACAGCCGCGAGAATGTCATGGCGTTCGCTTTCGGGGACGCCGGCGGCAGGCTCGTCGAGCAGCAGCACGCGCGGTTTGGCGGCGATCGCAACCGCGATCTCCAGAAGCCGCTGCTTGCCATAAGGCAGCGTCACGGTCGGCTGGTTCATCGCGTCGAGCAGATTGAAACGGGCAAGATTGGCGGTGATCTCGGAATTGACGTCGTCGCGCGTGCCCATCACCCGCCACCAGTCGCCGCCACGGCCGAGCCGCTCGGACACCGCAAGCCCGATGGTCTCGATCGGCGTCAAATCGGGATAGAGCTGATTGATCTGGAAGGTGCGCGACAGGCCGCGCAGCACGCGGACATGCACCGGCAAATCAGTGATGTCGTTTCCTTCCAGCACAATGCGCCCGGCATCGGGCTTGAGCACGCCGGTCAACAGATTGATCACGGTGGTCTTGCCGGCACCGTTCGGGCCGATCAGCGCGTGGCGAGCGCCCTGCTCGATCCTGAGCGACAGGTCGCGCGTGACTTTCAGCGCGCCGAACTGCTTTTCCAGCCCCTTGGTTTCCAGCGCGATGCTCATGATGCGTCGCTCTCGGTTATAGTGACGATGGCCTTGCCGCCGCCGAACTGCCGGAAGATCAGGTTCGGCACAAACAGGACCCACCTGTGCAGGCGCGCGCGGCCGACCAGCACGATCGCGACGAAGACGAGGCCGATCCAGAACTGCCAGTATTCCGGCGTGATGTTGGAAAAGAACTCCTGCAATATCTTGAATATCACCGCGCCGATCAGTCCGCCGTAGAGATAGCCGGTGCCGCCGATCACCAGCACCAGCATCAGGTCGGCGGAACGTTCGAAGGCGAACGCGTCAAGCGAGGCCAGCGCCGTGGTTTGGGTGAACAGCGCGCCTGCAATGCCGGCATAGAAGGCGGCGAGCGTATAGACCGCGATCAGGCGGCGGTTGACCGGCACGCCAACAGCCGCCGCCCGCAGCGGGTTGTTCTTGATCGCGCGCAGCGAAAGACCAAACGGCGAATGCACGATCCGCCGCGCCAAAAGGAACAGCACAAACAATATGGCGAGCGAATAGAAGAAGCCGACCTTGCCGAAAATGTCGAAGGTAAACAGACCCAGAACCGGCGCGATCTCGATACCCTGCAAGCCATCCGTGCCGCCGGTGATGTTGGAATAGCGCTCGGCAAGCGCCTCCAGCAGAAGCGCGATCCCGAGCGTCACCATCAACCGGGTCAGGTCGACGCCCCGGATCACCAGGAAGCTCGTCAGAAAGCCCACGACCATCGCAAAGAGTCCGGCCGCAAGCAGCGCCGCCACGGGCTCGGTGATGATGCCGTACAGCGCGAGCAGGCCCGCGCAATAGGCGCCGACGCCGAAGAATGCCGCGTGTCCCAGCGAGACGATGCCGGCATAGCCGAGGATCAGGTCGAGCGACAGCGCAAACAGCGCAAGCCGCACGATCTCAGTCATGATCAGGAAACGGGATGGAAATATGAACGCGCAGGCCAGCGCCAGGCACCAGAACGCGATCTCGCCCCAGTGCCATCGCGCGTGCTGTCCGGCGTAGAATCCGACATCGGATGGCGCGGTCATCGCTCGCTCAACGCGCAGCGGTGCGGCCGAACAAGCCGTTCGGACGCCAGATCAGGATCACGATCATGATGGTGTAGATCACGAACGGCCCCATTTTCGGCACGTAATATTTGCCGGCGACATCGCCGATTCCGAGCAGCAGCGAAGCCAGAAATGGCCCGGTAATGCTGGAGGAGCCGCCGACCGTCACCACGATCAGGAAGTAGATCATGAACTTGAGCGGAAAATACGGATCGAGCCCGAGGATCTCCGCGCTCAGCGCGCCGCCGAGGCCGGCAAGGCCGCAGCCAAACGCGAACGTGAAGGCGAACACCTGCGGCACGTTGATGCCGAGCCCGACCGCCGCGCGGGGATCATCGACCGCGGCGCGCAGCCGGCTGCCGAAACGGGTGCGCGCCAGGATCAGTTGCAGGCCCAATGTCAGAAGGCCGCAGATCACGATGATCATCAGCCGATAGCGCCCGATGCCGACGCCGAAGAAATCGATCTGGCCCTCGAGGGCGGATGGAAGCTTGATGAAGATTCGCGACGATCCCATCATGTAGTCGACGGCCGCCACCGACATGAAGACGAGGCCGATCGAGAACAGAACCTGATCGAGATGGCTTCGCGTGTAGAGGTGACGATAGAGCGCACGCTCGAACGCAGCCCCGATCAGCGCGCTTGCGACAAAGGCAAGCGGGAGCGCGACGAAGAACGGCCAGCCGGATTGATTGACCAGAACCGCACAGACGTAACCGCCCGCCATCGCAAACGCACCGTGCGCCAGATTGACAAAGTTCATCAATCCGAGGGTGACCGCCAGCCCACAGGCGAGCACGAACAGCAACATGCCATAGGCGACACCGTCGAACAGGATGGTGAACAGCGAGGTCATGGGCCGGGGCGAACCTTTGCGAGACAGTCGTCGTTCCGGGGCAGCGCGTCAGCGCTGAACCCGGAATCTTTGATCAACAATTTCGGGATCCCGGGTTCACGGGCTTCGCCCGCGCCCCGGGATGACGCGCTCCGCGTCACTTCTTGGTCTTGCCGGGATCCTTGACGCCCTCAAAGGTCGCGAATTCGACGTTGTAGAGTTCGCCGTCGACCTTCTCGACCTTGCGGATGTAGATGTTCTGCACGATGTCGCGGGTTTCCGGATCGATCGAGATCGGGCCGCGCGGGCTTTCCCACTTCATCCCCTTCATGGCCTCGACCAGCGCGTCGCCGTCGGTCTTGCCGCCGGTCTTCTGCAGCGCCGCGTAAATCAGGTGAATACCGTCATAGCCGCCCACCGCCATGAAGCCGGGGCGCTGGTTGTACGCCTTCTTGTAGGCGGCGACGAATTCCTTGTTCATCGCGGACGGATGGTTCGCCGAGTAAAGATGCGCGGTAACGGTGCCGAGCACGGCATCGCCCATGTTGTTGAGGAGATCGTCGTCCGTCACGTCGCCGGGGCCGATCACCCTGATGCCCGCCTTGTCGAGCCCGCGCTCGGCATATTGCTTCATGAAGCTGCCGCCCTGCCCCGCCGGCACGAACACGAACATGGCGTCGGGCTTGGCATCCTTCATGCGCTGCAAGAACGGCGCGAAGTCGGGATTGGCGAGCGGCACTTTGACCTCTTCGACGATCTCGCCGCCGCCGGCGGTAAAGTTCTGCTTGAAGAAATTCAACGCGTCGTTGCCGGGCGCGTAGTCCGAGGTGAGCGTCGCGACCTTCTTGATGCCGTTCTTCACCGCCCAGTCCGCGATGATCGTGGATGATTGCCCAAGCGTGAAACTGGTGCGCACGATATAGGGCGAGCGCTCGGTGATGATCGAGGTGCCGGCCGCCATCACGATTTCAGGCACCTTGGCCTGCGTCGCGAGCGGTGCTGCGGCAAGCGCCGAGGGGGTGATGCCGAATCCGGCGATGAAATTCACCTTGTCGTTGACGATCAGTTCCTGCGCGAGGCGCTTGGTGTTGTCGGGAAGCGTGGCGTCGTCCTTTAGGATGACTTCGATCTTCCTTCCGGCAACGGTATCGCCGTGCTCTCGCATGTACAGCTTGACCGCATTGTCGATCTGCTTGCCGGTCGAGGCCTGACCGCCGGTCATCGGCACGATCAGGCCGATCTTGACGGGGTCTTCGGCCCGCGCCGGCGCAAGGGCAAGCGCGCCTGCGAGGGCAACGGCGCCTGCGGCCGGCAAAAATTGACTGCGAACAAACATGAACGTATCTCCCTGATCGATATTTGGCTCGAAGTGCCGGCCTGGCATTGACCGTAGCCTGTTTTTTGGCGGCCGTACCGTGGCGAGATGGCATCTCGCGGTGGCCTGTCGTCAATTCAACGAACGGCGCGCCTCCTAATAAACCGCGCCGCGTCGGGTGTGGCGATGCTCCCATGCAGCGCCCGCCTTTAGGTGTCTTGATACCTCAAAGGCCAACTCCCCTTCAAAGGCGTTTCCTCACGCATTCTCTCATCGCCAATGGTTGGCAACGATTGGCACCGTGCCAACGTAGCTCACCCGTGGCGCCAAGCTTGTGTACCGCGTGATAGGGTTTTCGCTTACTCCGCATCGTCGATTTCATTTGTACGAATGTACAAAGAAAATGGTCTTGTCAACAAAGAAGCCGGACGGCCCCTGATGATCCATGCTACCGGATGCCCTGAAGTCAGGCGGTCCCAGCGGGCCGGGCCGCGCGGCCCTAAATCCATCTTTTTTAAAGGCGAAGAGTTTTAACGTTCTGCCGATGCCAGTCCGCGTTCACCATATCGCCGCGATGCTTGCTTTAATGCTCGCAGGCCTCGCCCTGGGCGGCTGCTCGTCCATCAACGAGAAGCTTTCGGTCGGCATGAGCGATTATTTGCCGCAATGGGCCGGCGGCCTGCCGCCCGGCGTGCCGCCGCGGCGCGGCACCCCGGAATACGATGCCTACATGAAGGAACAGGAGCGCAAGCGCCTCGAACCTGCGGCCAACGCCAATGCCGCGGCTCCCGCCCCGTCACCGCAATCGCTCGATCCGGTTCATTAAACACTGCTCCCGTCGCGCCAATGGCTGTGGTCTGCTAAGAAGCAAGGCATGCCGCAAGTGAGCCGCGGAGACCCACATGAGCGACCCGATCGACCGCGCGCCCTTCTACCACGACGGCATGCGCGAGCTGCAGGACCGCTTCGACGGCCGGCGTGTCGCCGACGGTCTCGAGAGGCATCGCCTCCACTTCGAGTTCTGGGAGCAGGACCGCGCGCTCATCGAAGCGGCGCGATTCTTTTTCATCGCGACGAGCTATCAAGATAATGTCGATTGTTCGATGCGTTCGGGCGATCCCGGCTTCGTCAGGATCACCGGGCCCGACACGCTCGAGTACCCCGAATACGATGGCAACAACATGTACCGCACGCTCGGCAATATTCGCCGCAACCCGAACGTCGGGCTGTTGTTCGTGCGCTTCGACGGCAAGTCGTTTCGCACGCGCATCCGAGGCAAGGCAACGATTGACGATCGCGCCGAAACGCTTCGCCAGCACCATGGCGCAAAACTCGTCGTGCGCGTCAAATGCGAGATCTTCCCGAACTGCCCGCGCTACATTCCGGACCTGACGGGCGCCTCCGCGCCCATACCGGCAAATCCCTTCGTTCCTCGACCCGGATACGAGCCGCCGCCGCCCGAATGGAAAAGCCGGGATTACCTCAAGGACGTGCTCTCGAAGCACGATCCGCATCGCAAGCGCGACGCATAGCCGGCGGCGACCGCGCGATCTCGTTTGCAGAACGGGATGGTTCTGGAGTGAATCGCGTCGCTCGGCTCGTTCGTCTCACCTCTCCCCTGCGGGGAGAGGTCGATTTGCGCAGCAAATCGGGTGAGGGGGCACTGCCCTATCGAGAGACCGTCATCCCTCACCCCAGCCCTCTCCCAACGGGAGAGGGGCAGACCTCCGCTGCCGCTGCTCCTCAATCTAATCTCATCATGCTCCAGCTAGCAAACCGACGCCGCCTAATCCATGAACACCACGGTCTTGCGGCCATTGAGGATCACGCGATCCTGAAGATGATGGCGCACCGCGCGCGCCAGCACGCGGCGCTCGATATCGCGGCCCTTGCGGACGAGATCGTCGGGCGTATCGCGATGGCTGATGCGCTCGACGTCCTGATCGATGATCGGCCCTTCGTCGAGGTCGCTCGTAACATAATGGGCGGTGGCGCCGATCAGTTTGACGCCGCGCGCATGCGCCTGATGATAGGGCCGCGCGCCCTTGAAGCCCGGCAGGAACGAGTGATGGATGTTGATGCAGCGGCCGGAGAGTTTAGCTGACGTCTCGTCCGACAGTATCTGCATGTAGCGCGCCAGCACCACGAGGTCGGTCCTGGTCTGATCGACCAGTTCCAAGATCGCGGACTCCTGCGCCGCCCTCGTCTCCTTCGTCACCGGCAGATAGTGAAACGGGATGTCGCCGAAATCGAGACTGGCGTAGGTCTCGCGGGGATGATTGGAGACGATCGCGGTCGGGATCATCTCGAGTTCGCCGGTACGCCAGCGATAGAGAATATCGGCAAGGCAATGGTCGGATTTCGAGACCAGCAGCATCACCCGGCGGCGGCTGGCGCGATCGCGCATCTGCCACTCCATGCCGAAGCGGTTCGCGATCGCGGTGAAACCGGTCTGCAGCGCCGACAGATTGACGGCGAGATCGGCGGCATTGAACACCACGCGCATGAAGAAATGGCCGGTCTCGACGTCGTTGAACTGCTGGGCGTCGAGAATGTTCTGCCCATTGTGGGCAAGGAACGTCGACACCGCGGACACGATTCCGGGCCGATCCGGACAGGAGAGCGTCAGTACAAATTGATGATCGGGCATGTGCGGGATCGATTACAATAACGGCAGGGAACAATAACGGCCGCCCTGCTCTATCATCCGCGACGGCCTTGCGCCAATCCCGGCTAAGGGATCATGATGAACAAAGGGAAGGCATTCGAAGTTGGAGTAAAGGAACGGCTGCGCGATCATGGTTACACGATCATGGCTGAAAGACTGAACGGCTACCGCATCCTGATCCTGGAAACGCGCGAGGAAGCGCAATTTTCCCGCCTGCTCGCCGAGCAAGGCGCGGACGTGCTGCAATGCCCGATGTTTACGATTCACGATGTGGCTGACCCCGCGCCGGTCGAGGCCTGGATTGCCCGTTGCATCGAAAAACCCTTCGACGATCTGGTGCTGATGACGGGCGAAGGCCTGCGCCGCCTGTTGAAGGTCGCCTGCCGCATCAACGCCGAACAGGAATTTATCAGAGCCCTTGGCAAGGCCCGAAAATTCGCCCGCGGCCCCAAGCCCGGCCGGGCGCTGCGCGAAATCGGGCTGGAGCCGCAAGTGACGACGGAGAAGCCGACCTCCGAAGGCGTCGCCGAAATACTGGCGCGGCTTGATCTGATGGGCCATCGCGTCGGCCTGCAGCTTTACCCGGACAAGGACCACTCCGCGCTGATCGGCGCCATCACCACACAAGGCGGGAAGGTCGATCTTGTCGTGCCTTACGTCTACGACGCGCAAGCGGCCGACGCCAACATCGTCGCCGCGATCGAGGAGATGGCAGAGGGGCGGATCGATGCGATCGCGTTGACGAATCTCGGACAGATTCGCCGCCTGATCGAAGTGGCGCGGGCGAGAGGCGCGGAGGCGCGCTTGCGCGAGGGGCTTGCCAAGACACCGATCGCGTCCGTCGGCCCCGCCGTTTCCGACGAACTCAAATCGCACGGCCTGCGCACGGATATTTATCCCGCCAACGACGCCTTCTTCATGAAGCCGCTGATCGCGGCGATGGCGGCGGCGCTCGGGAAAAATCCGCCGCGAGGGGCGGCGCGATAATTTTTTCACCGTCATTCCGGGGCGATGCGAAGCATCGAACCCGGAATCTCGAGATTCCGGGTCTGGTGCTAACGCACCATCCCGGAATGACGACCTTCGGATTGCTTCGTCGCTACCGCTCCTCGCGACGACGGTAGAGGGGCCGCCGAGAATCACTCAGCCGCCTGCTTCGTCTCGCTCAGATACGCCCGATATGCGAGCTTGATGCCATCCTCGAGCGAAGTGCGGGCGCGCCAGCCGAGTTTGGCGAGCCGGCCGACATCGAGCAGCTTTTGTGGCGTGCCGTCGGGCCGCGAGGGGTCGTAGCTGATCGTACCGCCATAGCCGACGACGGCGGCGACCACGCGGGCGAATTCGGCAATCGTGATGTCCTCGCCGGTGCCGATATTGACGAGTTCGCCAGCAGAATAGTTCTTCATCAGGAAAATGCAGGCGTCTGCGAGGTCGTCGACATAGAGGAATTCCCGCCGCGGCGTGCCGGTGCCCCACACCACGACATCGGACGCACCGGACAGCTTCGCCTCATGAAACCTGCGGATCAGGGCGGCGACGACGTGGCTGTATTCCGGGTGATAATTGTCGCCCGGCCCGTACAAATTGGTCGGCATCACATTGATGAAGTCGCAGTCGTATTGGCTGCGATAGGCCTCCACCATCTTGATGCCGGCGATCTTGGCGATGGCATAGGGCTCGTTCGTCGCTTCCAGCGGCCCGGTCAGCATCGAGTCCTCGCGCAGCGGCTGGGCTGCGAGTTTCGGATAGATGCAGGAGGAGCCGAGAAACATCAGCTTCTCGGCGCCGTTGATGTGCGCGGCGTGGATCACATTGGCGGCGATGATCAGATTGTCGTAGATGAATTCGCCGCGCAGCGTGTTGTTGGCGACGATGCCGCCGACTTTCGCCGCCGCCAGAAACACCGCCTGCGGGCGCCTCTCTGCGAACCAGTTGAACACCGCCGCCTGATCGCGCAGATCGAGCTCGCTGCGCCCCGCGGTGAGCAGTTCGACGTCTTCGCTCGCAAGCCGGCGCACCAGCGCGCCGCCGACCATGCCCTTGTGTCCGGCGACAAAGACCGTCTTGCCCTTCAGATCAAACGGGGCGCTTGCCATTGCCAACCTCGAGGCGCGCGATCGCAAGATCGCCGGCCACCATCTGCTTGACGAGATCGGCGAAGCTCGTCTTCGGCTTCCAGCCGAGCTTTTGCCGCGCCTTGCTGGCATCGCCGATCAGAAGGTCGACTTCGGTGGGGCGAAAATACGTCGGATCGATCCGCACCAGGGTCCTGCCGGATTTCTTGTCGACGCCGGTCTCCTCGATCCCCGCGCCGCGCCACTCGATGCTGCGGCCGACCTCGGCGAAGGCAAGCTCCACGAATTCGCGCACCGAGCGCGTCTCGCCGGTGGCCAGCACGAAATCATCCGGCGCATCGGCTTGCAGGATCATGTGCATGCCCTCGATGTAATCCCTGGCATGGCCCCAGTCGCGCTTGGCGTCGAGATTGCCGAGATAGAGCGTCTGTTCCAGGCCGGTCTCGATGCGGGCGATTCCGCGGGTGATCTTGCGTGTCACGAAGGTCTCGCCACGGATCGGGCTCTCATGGTTGAACAGGATGCCGTTGGAGGCGAACATGCCGTAGGCTTCGCGGTAGTTCACCGTGATCCAGTAGCCGTAAAGCTTGGCGACGCCATAAGGCGAGCGCGGATAGAACGGCGTGGTTTCCTTCTGCGGCACCTCCTGCACCAGTCCATACAGTTCCGAGGTCGAGGCCTGGTAGAAGCGCGTCTCCTTCTCCATGCCGAGAATCCGGATGGCCTCGAGCAGCCGCAGCACGCCGATCGCATCGGCATTGGCGGTATATTCCGGGCTTTCGAAGCTGACGCCGACGTGACTCTGCGCCGCCAGATTGTAGATCTCGGTCGGCCTGATCTGCTGCATCAGCCGGATCAGATTGGTCGAATCCGTCATGTCGCCATAGTGCAGAAGGAACGGCACGTTGCCCTTATGCGGATCCTCGTAGAGATGATCGATGCGCGCGGTATTGAACGAAGACGACCGCCGCTTGATCCCGTGCACGGTATAGCCGAGGCCGAGCAGATATTCCGCGAGATAGGCGCCATCTTGTCCCGTGACGCCGGTGATGAGCGCCACGCGCCGTTTCGAATCATGAACCGCCATTTTCACTCCGACAGCGCGCCGGGACTGCCCAAAGCAGTACAACGGCGACGAAAGACATTGCGCTGGACCCGCCCGTGACACTGGGCCAAACCGGGCTATCGCAAACCCCTACCATGACCCCATTCCCCCAAGCAATGAGTCCAAAAATGCCCTTTTCCGCCGATCCAGTCAGCGGGCTTGCGGGTTTGCAAGCGTTGGCCCACAATCATCGTTAATCGGGCTGCGACACCCGCTGAAACCGAAGCCGTTCCGGCGGCCGGGCCCTTCAAAGAACAGCCGACAAGAAGCAACCTCAGGGAGGAATAACATGCGTAAATCCATGATGGCCGCGGCCTTTGCGCTACCGATGCTTTGCTCCGGTGCGATGGCGGAGGAAACGCTCAAGATCGGCTATATCGATCCCTTGTCTGGCGGCGGCGCCAGCATCGGCGAAATCGGCCTCAAGATATTCCAGTTCCTTGCCGATGAGGTAAACGCCAAGGGCGGTATCCAGGGCAAGAAGGTCGAGATCGTTCCGCTCGACAACAAGACCAATGCGCAAGAGAGCCTGATCCAGGCGCAGAAGGCGATCGACGCCGGCGTGCGCTACATAACCCAGGGCAATGGTTCCTCGGTCGCCGGCGCATTGTCGGATTTCGTGACCAAGTACAACGAGCGCAATCCCGGCAAGGAAGTCCTCTACTTCAACTATGCCGCGGTCGACCCGGTCCTCACCAACGCCAAGTGCAGCTACTGGCATTTCCGCTGGGACGCCAATTCCGACATCAAGATGGAAGCGCTCACCAACTACATGAAGACGGTGCCGGCGATCAAAAACGTCTACCTGATCAATCAGGACTATTCGTTCGGCGAATCCGTCAGGTCCTCGGCCAAGGCCATGCTGGCCGCCAAGCGGCCGGACATCAAGATCGTCGGCGACGAACTGCATCCGCTTTTGAAGATCACCGATTTTGCGCCCTATATCGCCAAGATCAAGGCGTCCGGCGCCGACACCGTGGTGACCGGCAATTGGGGCCAGGATTTCGCGCTGCTGTTGAAGGCAGCCGCCGACGCCGGGCTGAAGGTGAACTGGTACACCTATTATGCCGCCGGTACCGGCGGCCCGACCGCAATCAAGCAGGCCAACCTCAACCATCAGGTCTTTCAAATCACCGAGGGCTACGCGAACATCGACAATGCCCCGTCGCAAGCATTCGAGAAGGCCCTGCGGGCGCGGTACTCGGACGTTCCGACCAACTTTTATCCGCGCGCCGTAAACCAAATGCGAATGTTCGCTATTGCAGCGGAAAGGGCCAAGTCGCTTGATCCGGTAAAGGTAGCGGCGGCGTTGGAAGCCATGGAATTCGACGTGTTCGACGGCGGGAAAGGCTTCATGCGAAAGGACGACCACCAGTTCTTCCAGCCGATGTACATTGCTTCATTCGGCGAACGCAGCGAACGGGAACCGTTCGACGAGGAAAAGACCGGCTGGGGCTGGAAAGGCGTTGGTAAGATTGAAACCCCACAAACGATCTTGCCGACCACCTGCAAGATGGACCGACCCAGCTGATCCTTCCAACGCGAATCTCATTCGCTCCGTTGCTTACCGGGGCGAATGCCGCTCACACTTGGGAGACGTTGGGCCGTGCTTGAACTGATCGTCATCTCCACGCTCAACGGCGTCCTGTTCGGCATGTTGCTGTTCCTGATGGCCAGCGGCCTGACCGTCATCTTCAGCATGCTCGGCGTGCTCAATTTCGCGCATGCCAGTTTCTACATGCTTGGCGCCTTCTTCGGTTTTCAGACCAGCCGGTGGCTCGGCTTCTGGCCGGCGCTGTTGATCGCACCACTGCTTGCGGGCGCGATCGGCGCCGGCGTCGAGCGCTTCGGGCTGCGCCGCGTGCACCGGAACGGCCACGTCGCGGAACTTCTGTTCACGTTCGGGCTGGCATTTGTGATCGAGGAAGTCGTGCAGATCATCTGGGGCAAGAGCCCGGTTGATTTCCGAATCCCGCCCTCGCTTGACTTCTCTGCCTTCACGATCTTCTCCACCAACTATCCCGCCTACAAGATGTTCATGTTGCTGGTGTCGATCTCGATCTTCGTAGGCCTCCTGGTCGTCCTCAAGAAGACGCGCATCGGCCTGATCGTTCAGGCGGCGCTGACCCATCCGCACATGGTGGCCCATCTCGGCCACAATGTCGGGCGCATCTTCATGCTGGTGTTCGGCGTCGGCACTGCGCTTGCCGCCGTCGCGGGCGTGATCGCAGGACCTGCGCTCGTGACGCAATCGAACATGGCAGGCCTGCTCGGTCCGATCCTGTTTGTGGTCGTCGTGGTCGGGGGATTGGGCTCGCTGCCCGGAGCGTTCGTCGCTTCGCTGCTGATCGGCCTGGTGCAGACGTTTGCGGTCTCGATGAACGGCTCGCTTTCGGGCGCCTTCGGTCCACTCAGTCCCGACTATGCCTCGACCTGGCTTGCCGACATCTGGAGCGTCACGATCGCGCAGATTGCGCCGATCGTGCCTTACGTGCTGCTGGTGCTGATCCTGGTCTTTCGCCCGATGGGCCTGCTCGGGACCCGCGACACATGAGCGATATCGCCTCCAGCGCGGCGCCGCCGCTGCCGACCGCAGCCGAGAAGCTCAACTTCTACGGGATGTGGGTCGCGGCCGCGGCAGCACTTCTGGTGCTGCCCAATATTTTCGGCTCCGGGGGATCGCTGACGACGTTCAGCCTGATCGGTATCTCCATCATCTTCTCGCTGTCCTACAATATCCTGCTCGGCCAGACCGGCATGCTCTCATTCGGGCCCGCCGTCTATTACGGCCTCGGCGGCTTTCTCGTGATTCACGCCATCAACATCATCGGCGCCAACAAGCTGCCGATCCCGCTCCCCGTCGTTCCCCTGATCGGCGGCATCACCGGGCTGTTTTTTGGCGTGCTGCTCGGCTGGGTGTCCACCCAGCGAAGCGGAACGGCGTTCGCCATGATTTCGCTCGGGGTTGCCGAACTGATTGCCTCGTCCGCGCTGATCCTGCGGACTTTCTTCGGCGGCGAAGCCGGCGTCTCCGCCAACCGCACCAAACTGCTAAAGGTGTTCGGCTGGAATTTCGGCCCGCAGATCCAGATCTATTATCTGGTGGCGGCGTGGACTCTGATCGCGGTGATCGCGATGTATGCGCTGACCCGCACGCCGCTCGGCCGCATGTGCAACGCGGTTCGCGACAATCCTGAGCGCGTCCAGTTCGTCGGCTACAATCCGCACGTCATCCGGTATCTTGCGTTCTGCTTCTCCGGCTTCTTTGCCGGCATCGCCGGCGCGCTGGCTGCGATCAATTTCGAGATCGCGAACTCCGCCTATCTCGGGGCGGCGCAGTCGGTAACCGTGCTGTTCGCTACCTATATCGGCGGCATCGGCTTCTTCATTGGTCCCATCGTCGGCGCGATCTTCGTCACCTTCGTGTCGCTCGGCTTGAGCGATCTGACACAGGTGTGGCAGCTCTATTTCGGACTGATCTTCATAGCGGTGGTGATGTTTGCGCCGGGCGGCATCACCGGGCTGTTGATGATGCATCGCCCCCTCTTGAGGGCCGGTACGTTGCCGAAGGTGCTGCCGAGCTACCTCATCGCGCTGGTGCCGACGCTTGCGATGCTTGCGGGTTTCGTGCTCGCGGTGGAAACGATCGTGCACTACACGGTCAACCCGGGCGACGATTCGCGCATCAAGGCGTTCGGCGTCGGCTTCGACGCGGCGAGCCCCTCTGTCTGGGCGATGTCGGTCGTTCTCCTAATCGGCGGCTTTCTGGTGGCGCGCAGGACCTGGGCCTGGGTCGGACACGCTTGGAACGACGCCACCAGCCTCGCGCGTGAAAAAGGCGTTGCCGCATGAGCGCTGCGATCGAACTGCACGGCATCAAGAAGAGTTTTGGCGACATCGCCATTCTCAGGGATATCAGCCTGAGCGTGGCGCAGGGCGAGCGTCACGCGCTGATTGGTCCGAACGGCGCGGGCAAATCGACCACCTTCAACCTGATCAGCGGATACATGGCGCCGACCTCGGGCAGCGTTAAACTGCGCGGCGAGGAGATTTCGGGCCTGCCTCCCTATCAGATCAACCGGCGCGGGCTGTCGCGCAGCTTTCAGGTCACCAACGTCTTTGCCAATATGAGCGTGTGGGAGAACCTGCGCTGCGCGGTCCTGTGGTCGACCGGCCAGCGCTACGCGTTCTGGAAGAATATCGACAATTTGCCCGAGGTGCGCGAACGCACCGCGAAAATTCTCGCCAACATCAACCTGACCGCACGGCGCGACGTGCCAGCGGGCCTCTTGACCTACGCCGAGCAGCGCGCGCTCGAAATCGGCATCACGGTCGCCGGCGGCGCCAACGTCATTCTGCTCGACGAGCCGACCGCGGGCATGAGCCGTGCGGAAACCGAACGCGCCGTGGCGCTGATCCGCCGGCTGACCGAGGGCCGCACGCTTCTGATCGTCGAGCACGACATGAGCGTGGTGTTTGGGCTGGCCGACAGGATTTCGGTCCTGGTCTACGGCCAGATCATCGCCTCGGGAACACCGCAGGAAATTCGCGGAAATCCAAAGGTACGCGAAGCCTATCTCGGCGAGGAAGCCGCATGATGCTGGAGGTCGAAGGTCTCCATGCCTATTACGGCAAGAGCCACATTCTGCAAGGCGTCGACATGCATATCGACGCCGGCGAAGTGGTGAGCCTGTTGGGGCGCAACGGCGTCGGCCGCTCGACCACGGTGAAGGCGATCATGGGCGAAGTGCCGCCGCAGGGCTCCATCAAGTTCAATGGCAGCGACATCGCGGGATTGCCGAGCTACCGCATCGCGCGGCTCGGGCTTGGCTACGTTCCGGAGCATCGCGACATTTTCCCCGGCCTGACGGTGCGGCAGAACCTGCTGCTTGGCGTCAAGGACACCAGGCATCCCGGCAAATGGCGGCTCGAGGACATGCTCAAGATGTTCCCGAATCTCGCCGAGCGGGCCGACACGTCGGCCGGCGTGCTTTCGGGCGGCGAGAAGCAGATGCTGACGATCTGCCGCACGCTGATGGGCGACCCCGAACTCATCATGATCGACGAGCCGACCGAGGGGCTCGCCCCTCTCATCGTGCAACAGGTCGGCGACCTCATCGCCGAAATCGCCAGGCGCGGCGTCGCCATCCTCTTGGTCGAGCAGAAGCTCTCAATCGCGATGCGGATATCGCACCGCGTCTACGTCATGGGCCACGGCCGCATCGTGTTCGAGGGCACACCCGCCGAACTCACAGCCAATGAGACGGTGCGCAAGGAATGGCTCGAGGTTTGAGCGCCTGACCGGGTGCAAGCCTCGCCCGGATCAAGACGGAACGGCCATCACGGTCCCGGTAACCCATACAGCGAGGAAGATCAGCACGAACGGCAGCCATGTGCCGACAACGCTGCGGGTCGAAGCTCTTTTCGACCAGCAGCGCGACCACAAACGCGTCGAGGAAGACGACGATGGCAAGGAAAAACGCGGCCGTCGCGGCCGGCCCCGTGCCGCCAAACCACCGGAAATAGACGAAGGACAAGGCGCCGAAGATGATCGGCGCGGCGATCGCATGGGCAATGAGCGCATTGTACAGCGTGGTCATCTTGCGGCCGACGCCGACCGTCGCGCCGCAAAGCCCCCACCCCACAACGGCGTGTATGATGATGGCAACCGCGTTTAGCATGGCCTGGGGATTATTCCTTCGAATTGCGGAATGTTGCTCATGCTAACCGCGCAGCTCGATAAGTCCAATCAATTGCGCGGGCCAATAGCGGTAGTCGCGCGCTTGACTTGAGCGCGCTCGGCGTCGGCAACGAAGCCCGGGGGCGGCAACGGCTCCCTTATGACGAGTTAGTCAAAGGTGTTTCTGCGGTCGAAGCCGTACCCGCGGTAGTAGTTGTAGGCTCCGTAGGTCGGGCCGAAGTGATATTTGAGCGAATGGAGGTAATCGTAGTGGTGATAATGACGGTGCATTGCCGTCGCGGGGGTCGCCATCACAAGCGAAAGTAGAGCTGCTCCAATCAATCCGAATTTCGTCATGGCCGTTCTCCTTTCGCGGCTCACATAGGCGCGTTTTTCGCCTTCACAAATAAAATACGTTTTAGAAAATAAACGCGTTTTTGAAATAGCGAACGGGTGTGATCGGCGCGCGCAGTGATCGGCGCGGCCAAACGACGCGTTTTCTTCACGCGAACCCGTATCCACCCCGGATCAGGTCCGGGGCAGGCTTTCGCTCGAAAACGCTCTAAGTGCCGGGCTGTCGAATGCTGGAATGCATGGTGGTCTTCTTGATCTTGTGGGTGGATTTGACGTGCGCGCGTCTCGGTTGCGGCGAAGGCTGGTCAGGGGGGTCCAGGCGAGTCAAGGAAGAAGGATATGCACCAGACCCGGTTCCACCCGCGCCGCCTCCCATCGCAAAGGCCGGAGTGAACGACGGCGCGGCGATCAGCACCGTCAGGAAAATGCACAGCGTTACAATCCTGAGCACCAATTTGGTCATTTGAGCCTCCTGCTTTCGTCTGCGGCGATTCCTCCAGCTGGACATGTTGACTCGCGTTCGCTTGAAAATGTTCCCCTCGAAAACGATTTTTTCACGCCGCCACATTCGAGCAGTCGTTGCGAGTTATTTCCTGCCGGCGACGAAGACGAAATCGCCCACGCGCGAACCGAGACTCCGTATGCCCGTCGCGTGCCCACTGGCTTGATCGCACCGTCCGTGCGGCAACCCTGGCTAAGTGCCGGGTTGTCGAATGCTCGAATGCCTGGTGGTCTTCTTGATCTTGTGGGTGGATTTGATACCCGACCGGCTCGGTTGCGACGAAGGCTGATCGGCAGGGTCCACGTGCATTATGGCGCCAGGACCACCGCCGCCGCCGCCGCCACCACCACCACCTCCTCCACCGCCTCCCATCGCAAATGCCGGCGTGAATGCGAGCGTAGCGATCAGCATCGCCAGGAAAGTCCCCAGCGTCACAAATCTGAGCGACGATTTGGTCATTTGAGCCTCCTGCTTTGTTTTCCGCGAGCCCTCCAGCCAAACGTGTTGACCCCCTTGGCTTGAAAACATTCCCCTCCGGAGAGATTTTTGCAATCACGCCATCATGAGCTATTTCCTGCTTGGCGCATAGAAAGTGCCTTCAACCTCGCAGATATCGTCACCATTCAGCCGATGAACTTCGACGATGGTGCGCGGCGGATAGGGACCAGCGCCCCACAGTTCTTCCTGGATCTTGTTTACCACGGGGCGGAAGCGATACATGTCCGTGACGTAGACGACGAGGCGAACCGCGTCGCGCAGCGTTGCTCCTTCGGATTCGGCGATCAGCTTCATATTGAGGAAAGCCTGGCGGATACGAGCCTCGTCACCCCCGACCTGCTGGTTCGTTTTCGGATCGATCCCGCGCATTCCGGCGACGAAGACGAAGTCGCCCGCGCGCGTACCGAGACTCCACGTACCCGTCGGCTTGATCGCACCGTCCGGCGCGAGCGTCTTCACCCCGGCAGGAGAGAGCGGAAGCTGCTCGGCTACTACCGGATGAACCCATAGCAACGCGACTATCAATGGCATCACCTTCTTCAAGGTCGACCTCCTGTTTTACTAAGACTGCAGCCGCCTTCGCTGCCGGGGAGCGCAGGTAGCAAGCATCTTCGAACACCTCATCGGCGTGGGGAAAGCAGAGATCGCGGGAGGTCCGTTCTACCCCCGGAGAGCGGAAATCGTCAGGCTACCTGGCATGTCTCAAACCTGCACAACAGCGGAAGTGGAGCGGTCTATTCGATCACCACGTCGGCGCGACCGAGTAGCGTCGGTGAGACAGTGAGGCCAAGCGCCTTGGCGGTCTTGAGATTGATGAGCAGTTCGAACCTTGTCGGCACTTGCACCGGGAGGTCGGCAGGCTTCGCTCCCTTGAGGATGCGGTCTATGTACACTGCCACCTGGCGGAACTGTTCGGCATAGTTAGCACCGTAGCTGATCAAGCCGCCTGATTCCGCAAAAAAGGGATTGGTATAGATCGCCGGAACCTTGTAGCGGGCTGCCAACGCAATGATCAAGTCGCGATTTAATGTGTTGAATGAGGCCGGCATCACGATGACACCACCACCCGGAACTCGCGCTTGCGCAGCAATGATGCCTTCAATTTCGTCCTTCGCGTGGACTGGAGCGGCACCCACCTCGACGGCAAGTGAGGATGCGGCGGCTTGAATGAAAGGCATGTATCGTTGGGGCGAAGGACCTGTTGCCGGATTCCACAGCAACGCCACACTTACCGTGCCCGGCGCTATCTCCTTCAATAGCTCCACCCATTTGCCGCCCTGTGCGGCATCGTCGACCGCGAAACCGGTGATGTTGCCGCCAGGACGTGCGAAGGTCGTGACTAAACCGCTGGCGGTGGGATCGCCTACGGTCACGAATACGATGGGAATTGTCCGCGTCTCGCCGGCAAGGGCGCTGGTCGGTCCAGACCCCTGACTAAGGATAACATCCGGCCGCAGATCGACCAGCTCTTTTGCGAATGTTCTGATCCTATCGGCATCACCGGCGCCCCACCGAAGTTCGATCCGGAGATTGGTGCCTTCCGTCCACCCCAACTTCGCAAGCGTCCCCCGAAACGCTGCAATTTCAGACTGCCCCGCCGGATCGCTCTCCCGGTAGCCCATCAGCATGCCGATCCGCCGCATCCCGGCGGGCTGTTGCGCCCGCGCCGCAGCCGGCCAAGCCGCTGTCGCGCCGCCGACAAGCATGATGAACTCACGCCGCTTCATGCCAACCCCCGGGGATCAGGCTGTCGCAGTGTAGCGGTAAACTCCATACTCGGAAGGCGTTGGGGGCGGCCCGGTGAAATATTTTCCCGGCGATGTCCGAGTTGGGTCAAAGCAGACCTGCCGCCTCTGATGCACGAAGTCTGCACTTCTTCAAGCAGCGGGGATCAATCCGTGCAAGTGTGACGATCCGTCCGGCACTACTCGCCGTAACGCCGCAAACGCTCGATATCGACGATCGTTACGCCACCATATTCGAGCCTGAGCAGCCCCTCCTTCTCCAGTTGCTTCAGGCACTGGTTCGCCTTTTGCCGGGAGATGCCTGACAGCGCGCCTATCTCTTCTTGCGTGATCTCGAGATGACGCGTCAGCTCCGGGTAAAGAATCGGATTGAACAGCGATGCGATGCATCGCGCCAGGCGAGCGGTGGCATCCAGCGTCCTCCCATATTCGAGCAAACCGATGAATTGCCCCAGGCGTTCGTTGAGTTGCCGCACCAAAAAGCGGTTGAAGCCTGCGCTGTGTTCGAACAGCCAAAAGAACGTATTGCGGTCCATGATGGCGATCCGCGTATCGCGGAGCGCCACCACATCATAACGCCTCGCCTCGTTCTTGAGCACGGTGCCCTCGCCAAACCATGCGCCGGCCGTCAAGCCGGTAAAGCTCGTGGCCTTGCCGCCACGAGAAACGATGCCCATCCGGGCCAAGCCGCTGACGATGCCGGTCCAGTAATCGAAGTGATCGCCGCGCATGAAGATGAATTCGTTTGCGGAAAAAGATTTCTCGACAATGCCGGCACGGGCGACCTCGATCTCTCGCTCGTCCAGTTCGCGCGACCAGACCGCGATGCGCTTGAGGTGATCCGCAGCGATCATGAACCGTTGACCTGTCAACCCTGCGCGCCCGCCATCAGAAGCCTGAACTGATGGTGCAGCGCAACAAACGCCGCTGCCCGTCCCCTACACCAAGCGCGGCTCGCGGCTTTAAGAAATTTACCGACGAATTGTCAGGCGCGGGACATTTCAAAGTACCGTTTTACCCTATTGAGGGCCATCTCGCCGGCCAGGCTTGAGGCCAACTGCGCCAGATGATGCGGCAAAGAGGCGTCCTTAGTGCAATGGCTTACATCACAGGGCCGATATAGGATCGCCGCCGTGACCACAAACGGCAGATAAAGAGCGCGGCAAGCGTCCCGGTTGAATGACGCGCATTCGCAATCGCAACATCTTGCGCCATGCGCTTACGGAGGGGAATGCGTGGAATACGCTTTGGAAGTACGCGGGGTATCGTTGCGCTTTGGCGGCGTGCGGGCGCTCAACGATGTCAGCTTCGGCGTCAAGGCGGGCGAGCTTTATTCCATTATCGGCCCCAACGGCGCCGGCAAGACCTCGATCGTCAACTGCATCTCCGGCCGCTACACCCCGACCGAAGGCCAATTGTTCTACCGCGGACAGGATATCACCGCGATGAACCCGAACGCGCGGCCACGCCTCGGCATCGGCCGCACCTTCCAGAATCTGGCGCTGTTTCACCACATGAGCGTGCTCGACAACATCATGGTCGGGCGGCATCACCTTCTGAAGAACAATTTCATCACGGGATCTCTGTACTGGCTGACCGGCGCGAGGCGTGAAGAACTCGAACATCGTCGCAAGGTCGAGGAGATCATCGATTTCCTCGATTTGCAGTCGGTGCGCAAGGCCACCGCCGGCACCCTTCCCTACGGCCTCCGCAAACGCGTCGAGCTGGCGCGCGCCATGGCGCTGGAGCCGCGACTGATCCTGCTCGATGAGCCGATGGCGGGCATGAATTTCGAGGAGAAGGAGGACATGGCGCGCTACGTCGTCGATCTCAACGAGGAGTTCGGCATGACCGTCATGATGATCGAGCACGACATGGGCGTGGTGATGGATATTTCGCACCGGGTCATGGTGCTGGATTTCGGCCGCAAGATCGCCGAGGGCGATCCCGCCGCGGTGCTGGCCGATCCCCACGTCAAGCGCGCCTATCTGGGCGAAGAGGACGAGGTGCTGGTCGATCCCGACGAGGCACCGACGCCGGCGGAGACTGCGGCATGATGGACTATGCCGGCCGCGTCGCACAGGCCGATACCTATCCGAAGTTGCTCCGCCTCAACGCATCCGAATTCGGCGGCGAGATCGCGCTGCGCGAAAAGGATTTCGGCCTTTGGAAAGTCTTCACCTGGAACGACTACCAGGCCCGCGTCCACGACTTCGCGCTCGGCCTGGTCGAACTCGGGCTGAGCCGCGGCGACATCGTCGGCATCATCGGCGACAACCGGCCGGACTGGGTCGCGGCCGAAATTGCGAGCCACGCGATCGGCGCCATGAGCCTTGGCCTCTATCGCGACGTGCTCGATGAGGAAGCCGCCTATCTCCTCAACTATGGCCAAGCCAAGCTCGTGTTCGCCGAAGACGAAGAGCAGGTCGACAAGCTGCTTGCGCTCGCCGACCGCGCGCCTCACCTCAAGCACATCGTCTATTCCGATCCGCGGGGATTGCGGAAATATGACGACCCGCGCCTGCTTGCCGCCGACAAGCTCGCCGCCATGGGGCGCGAGCGTGCGGCCCGCGAAAAAGACCTCTACGATCGGCTGGTTGACGCAACCCGCGGCGAGGATGTCGCGATCCTCTGCACCACCTCAGGCACCACCGCGCATCCGAAACTCGCGATGCTCGCGGCCGGGCGCGTACTGCGGCATTGCGCGACTTATCTCGCTTTCGACCCCAAGGGACCGGACGACGAATACGTCTCGGTGCTGCCGCTGCCATGGATCATGGAGCAGGTCTACGTGCTCGGCAAAGGGCTGCTGTGCCGGATGAAGGTCAACTTCGTCGAGCAGGGCGAGACCATGATGAATGATTTCCGCGAAATCGCGCCGACCTTCGTGCTGTTCGCGCCCAGGGTCTGGGAAGCGATTGCCGCCGACGTGCGGGCACGGGTGATGGACGCCTCGCCGCTGAAGCAGGGCCTCTATGAGCTCGGCATGAAGACGGGCCTGTCGGCGCTGGCGCACGGCAGGCAGTCGGCCATTGCCGACATATTGCTGTTCCGCGCGCTGCGCGACCGCCTCGGCTTCACGCGGCTGCGCTCGGCGGCGACCGGAGGGGCGGCGCTCGGTCCCGACACCTTCAAGTTCTTCCAGGCCATGGGCGTGCCGCTGCGCACGCTGTACGGCCAGACCGAAACGCTCGGCGCCTATACGCTGCACCCGGAAGGAAAGGTCGATCCCGACACCACGGGCGTCGCGATGGCCGACGATATCGAAATCCGCATCGATAATCCGGATATCCACGGCGTCGGCGAAATCCTGACCCGCCACCCCAACATGTTCCTCGGCTACTACAAGAACCCGGAAGCCTCCGCCGCCGACATGACGGACGGCTGGCTCAAGTCCGGCGACGCCGGCTATTTCAACGACAATAAGCAGCTTGTCGTGATCGACCGCATCAAGGATCTGGCGGAGACCGCGCGGGGCGAACGTTTCTCGCCGCAATATCTCGAGAACAAGCTCAAATTCTCGCCCTATATCGCCGAGACGGTGGTGCTGGGCGCCGGCCGCGAGGTGCTGGCGGCGATGATCTGTATCCGCTTCTCCATCATCTCGAAATGGGCCGAGAAGAACCGCATCGCGTTTACGACCTATACCGACCTCGCCTCGCGTCCTGAAGTGTACGCGCTGTTGCAAAGGGAGGTCGAGGCGGTTAACGCCACGCTGCCGCCGGCGCAACGCATTTCCCGTTTTCTGTTGCTCTACAAGGAACTCGACGCCGACGACGGCGAATTGACCCGCACGCGAAAGGTCCGCCGCAGCGTCATCAACGAGAAATACGCCGGGATCATCGAGGCGATCTACGGCGGAAAACGCGATATTCCCGTCGACACCGTGATCCGCTTCCAGGACGGCACCACCCAGCGCATCCGCACCACGCTTAGGGTTGTCGACCTCGGGGATGAAGCCCCGATCGCGGAGGCCGCGGAATGAACCTCCAGTTCCTGATCCAGCTTCTGGTCAATGGCCTCGTGGTCGGCACGCTTTACGGTGTGGTCGCGATGTCGTTTGTGCTGATCTACAAGGCGACCCAGGTGGTGAACTTCGCGCAAGGCGAGTTGCTCTTGATCGGCGCCTGGGTTTGCTGGGCGTTGCTCACAAAATACGAAGTGCCGTTCTGGCTCGGCATGCCGCTGACGCTGGTGTTCATGTTCATCTTCGGGATCGCGATCCAGATCGCGATCCTGCGGCCGATGATCGGCGAGCCGATCATTTCGGTGATCATGGTCACGATCGGACTGTCGACGGTGTTTCAGGCCGCGCTGAAATGGATTTTCGGCGTCAACCCGCAACCGTTCCCGCGCGTCTTCACCAGCCAGTCCGTGAACTTTTTGGGCCTGCAAATCCAGACCGTCTATGTCATGAGCCTCGTCGTCTCGCTGGCGATGATGGTCGGAATGGCCTGGTTCTTCCGGGCCTCCAAATACGGTCTGGCGATGCGCGCCACGGCCTTCAACCAGCAGGTGGCGCAGTCGCTAGGCATTTCCGTGAAGAACGTATTCGCGATGGCCTGGGCGATCTCGGCAACAGTCTCAGCCGTGGCGGGCGTCGTGGTCGCCGTCGTCAACGGCGTGTCGTCGGGGCTGTCGGCCTACGGCATCAAGGTGTTTCCGGCCGCAATCCTCGGCGGGCTCGACTCGATCGGCGGCGCCGTGCTCGGCGGCATCATCATCGGCTTGTTGGAAAACATCGCCCAATACGTCGACAGCGAATATCTGCACTGGGGCAATCTCTACGAGATCGCGCCGTTCTACGTGCTGATCATCATCCTGATGATCAAGCCTTACGGCCTGTTCGGCACCCAAGACATCGAGCGGGTGTAATTCCTTATGGCAAGCCCTTCCCTCATCCCCTCCGGCGACTTCCGCATTTCGTATGCGGCCGACACCACGATCTTTCCGACCACAACCAGCCGCAACTTTGCGATTCTCGGTGTCATCGCCGTGTGCTTTGCGCCGATGATCCTCGCCAACTACTGGCTGAGCATCTCGATCCAGATCGGAATCTTCGCAATCGCAGCCCTCGGCCTGAACGTGCTTGTCGGCTTCACCGGCCAGATCTCGATCGGGCACGCCGCCTTCTTTCTGTTTGGCGCGTTCACCTCGGCCTATATCTCCAACAATTTGCCGATTCCGGTATTTTTCGCGATCCCGCTCGCAGGCGTGGCGACGGCGCTGGTCGGCCTCATCTTCGGCCTTCCGGCGGCGCGGCTGAAGGGGCTTTATCTCGTCATCGCGACGCTGGCTGCGCAATATATCCTGCTCGACTTCTTCTCGCGCGCCGACTGGTTTTCCGGCGGCTCGGTGCCGGCCAGCGCCAATCCGTTCTCGATTTTCGGTTACACCCTCCGCGGCGACAAGCAATATTTCTATGTCGTGCTGGCCTATCTCGTGGTCAGCTTCCTCCTCGTCACCAATCTGATGCGCACGCGCGACGGCCGCGCGCTGGTCGCGATCCGCGATCACTATCTCTCCGCCGAGATCATGGGCATCAACCTCACGAAATACAGGACGTTGTCATTCGGCCTCGCCGCGTTCTTTGCCGGTGTCGCCGGCGCGCTCTACGCGCACTACCAGCTCGTGATTTCGCAGGAGGGTTTCGGCATCGAGCGCTCGATCCTGTTTCTGGCGATGATCATCATCGGCGGCACCGGTTCGATCATGGGCACGCTGATGGGCACTGCCTTCGTGGTGCTGCTGCCGGAATCGATGGAGTGGATCAGCGCGGGCCTAAGAGGCTCAGCCATCGACAAGGCGCTCGCGCTCAACAACAGCATCACGTTTTTGCGCGAGATCGCGATCGGGCTGATCATCATTGCGTTTTTGATGTTCGAGCCAGACGGGCTCGCACATCGCTGGCGCCAGATCAAGACGTACTGGAAACTCTACCCGTTTTCGCATTGAGGTTGGGACGGGACTGATTACAATAGGCGTAACAAAGAAACCGGAGGAACTACCCATGACCCTAAAATCCCTGCTCGGCACCGTTTCGCTCGCGCTGCTGTTCGGCGCTGGCGCATCGGCGGCACAGGCCCAGATCGCGATCGGCCACCTCGAGGACCTCTCGGGCGCCACATCCGACGTCGGCACACCCTATGGACAGGGCGTCGCGGACACCTTCGCCTGGGTCAACAAGAATGGCGGCATCGGCGGCAAGCAGCTCAACGTCGACAGCAACGACTATGGCTATCAGGTGCCGCGGGCGGTCGCGCTCTACAAAAAGTGGTCGGCGCCCGACAACAAGGTCACGGCGATCATGGGCTGGGGCACTGCGGATACCGAGGCGCTGACAGGCTTCGTGGCCCAAGACAAGATTCCCTACATTTCCGCCTCTTACGCAGCCGCGCTGACGGACCCGGAAGGTCTCAGCGGCAGGGCGAAGCCTTCGCCGTACAATTTCTTCTATGGCCCGAGCTACTCCGACGCCATGCGGGCCTTGATCACCTGGGCAGCCGAGGACTGGAAGTCCAAAGGCAAGTCCGGCAAGCCCAAGTTCGTCCACATGGGCGCCAACCATCCCTATCCCAACGCGCCGAAGGCAGCCGGCGAAGCGCTCGCGACCGAACTCGGCTTCGAGGTGCTGCCGCCGATCGTATTTGCGATGACGACCGGCGACTACAGCGCGCAGTGCCTGAGCCTGAAGAGTTCCGGCGCCAATTACGCCTATCTCGGCAATACCGCCGGCTCCAATATCTCGGTGCTGAAGGCCTGCAAGAACGCCGGCGTCGACGTCCAATTCCTGGGTAACGTCTGGGGGATGGACGAGAATGGCGCCAAGACGGCGGCAGACGCAGCCGACGGCGTCGTCTTCCCGCTGCGCACGGCGGTCACCTGGGGCGGCAATGCGCCAGGCATGAAGACGGTGATGGAAATCTCCAAGATGTCGGACCCGACCGGCAAGGTGTATCGCCCGGTGCATTATATCGCCGGTGTTTGCTCGGCCCTCTACACGAAGGAAGCGCTGGATTGGGCCGTCAAGAACGGCGGGGCGACCGGTGAGAACGTCGCCAAGGGCTTCTACCAGAAAAAGGACTGGGTGCCGGCCGGCATGGAGGGCGTCTGCAACCCCTCGACCTGGACCGAGAAGGACCACCGCGGCACGCTCAAGATCGATCTCTACCGCATGAAGGTCTCGGGTTCGACCGACGGCGACATCAACGATCTGATGGCGAAGGGCACCATCAAGCTCGACAAGGTCAAGACCGTCGAACTGCCGCGCAGGCCGGAATGGCTCGGGTGGTGAAGCGGGAATTGCCTCCGGCGATCCGGCGCATTCTATTGTCGTCCTCCGCGCAAGCGGGGGACCCAGTACGCCGCGGCCTCTCGATTGAGCGCAGCGGCTGGTGGAATACTGGATCGCCCGCTTTCGCGGGCGATGACGGCGAAAGGTGAATAGGCCATGGCAGCAGCAACCGAACTCGAGCGCCCCTCTATCCCGGCAGCCCCCGCTCCCTCACCGCTGCTTGCCGTGCGCAACATCGAGGTGGTCTATGACGACGTCATCCTGGTGCTGCGCGGCTTGAGCCTCGAGGTGCCGAAGGGCGCGATCGTGGCGCTATTGGGGGCCAACGGCGCGGGCAAGTCGACCACGCTGAAGGCGATCTCCGGGCTGCTCAAGACCGAAGACGGCGAAGTGACGCGCGGCGAGATCATCTTCAACGGCGAGCGCATCAACGGCATCGATCCGGAACGGATCGTGCGCCGAGGCATCTTTCAGGTGATGGAGGGCCGCCGCATCATCGCCGACATGACTTCGCTGGAAAATTTGCGGCTCGGGGCTTTCACCCGCAGCGACAACGCAGTCGAAGCCGACATCGAGATGGTCTTCAACTATTTCCCGCGGCTGAAGGAGCGCACCGGGCTTGCCGGCTATCTCTCCGGCGGCGAACAGCAGATGCTGGCGATCGGGCGCGCGCTGATGGCGCGGCCAAGGATGATCCTGATGGACGAGCCGTCGATGGGCCTCTCCCCGCTGCTGGTGAAGGAAGTGTTCGCCATCATCAAGGCGATCAACCGCGACCTCGGCGTCACCATCCTATTGGTGGAGCAGAACGCGCGCGCGGCGCTTTCGGTCGCAAGCCACGGCTACATCATGGAGCAAGGCAAGGTGGTGCTCGACGGCACCGCGGACGAACTGCGCCACAATGAGGACGTCAAGGAATTTTACCTCGGCGGCGCCGGCGACCAGCGCAAGAGCTTCAAGAATCTGAAGAGCTTCAAGCGGCGGAAGCGGTGGTTGTGACCGCCTTATCTCCGTTCGTCATTCCGGGGCGATGCGACAGCATCGAACTCCGATGTGCAATTACACATCGGAGAATCTCGAGATTCCGGGTCTGGTCCGGAGCCAGTCATCGGGCCGCGCTATGCGCGGACCCGTTGGGACCATCCCGGAATGACGACAACAATGTACGCCGACCGTGACGGTGACGGCACCCATGACCGACCATTACGACGCCCGCGAAACCCGCGACCCCGCCGAGCGCGACGCGGAGCTGTTTTCGCGGCTGCCGCAGGTGCTGCGCACCGCCCTTGCTACGCCCGGCTATGCCGCGCGCCTCAGGGGCATCGACCCCGCCCAGATCAACAGCCGGGCGGCGCTGGCGCGCTTGCCGGTGCTCCGCAAGGCCGACCTGCCCGCCCTGCATAAGGCCGCCCCGCCCTTCGGCGGCTTCGTCAAAAGCCCGCCTGGCGCGTTCGGGCGGCTCTATACCTCGCCCGGCCCGATCTTCGAGCCGGAGGGCGCGCACGCCGATCCCTGGCGCGGCGCGCGGGCGCTGTTTGCCGCGGGCTTGCGGCCGGGCGATGTGGTGCTGAACACGTTCAGCTATCATTTGACCCCCGGCGGCTTCATTTTTGACACGGCCGCGCGCGCGCTTGGTTGCGCCGTGATCCCGGCCGGCCCGGGCAATACTGAGGCGCAATTCGAGCTGATCGAGGCCTACCGTCCGATCGGCTATTGCGGCACACCCGATTTCCTCAAGATCCTGCTCGATGCGGCCTCTAGCGCCGGCCGCGACGTCTCCTCGATCAAGCGCGCGGTGGTTTCGGGTGCCGCCTTTCCACAATCGCTGCAGCAGGAGATCAAATCGCGCGGCATCGATGCCTTTCAGGCCTTCGGCACCGCCGACCTCGGCCTGATTGCCTTTGAGACGGAGGCGCGCGACGGCATGGTGGTCAACGAGGATTTGATCCTGGAAATCGTACGGCCCGGCACCGGCGAGCCGGTCACTGAGGGCGACGTCGGCGAGATCGTCGTCACCTCGCTCGATGGCGATCATCCCTGGATACGCCTGGCGATCGGGGACCTGACCGCCACCCTCCCTGGCCGGAGCGCTTGTGGCCGCAGCAATCTACGCATCAAGGGCTGGATGGGCCGCGCCGACCAGACCACCAAGGTCAAGGGCATGTTCGTGCGCCCCGAGCAGATCGCCGAGATCGGCAAACGCCACCCCGAACTCGGCCGCCTGCGCCTCGTTGTCACGCGCGACAACGAGCAGGATGCGATGACGCTCAAATGCGAATGCGGTGCACCGAGCGAAACGCTTCGCAATGAGGTTGCCGCGACGCTGCGCGCGGTGACCAAACTCGGCGGCATCGTCGAACTGGCGGCGATGGGAAGCCTGCCGAATGATGGCAAGGTGATTGCGGATGGGCGGGGGTAGCCGCCTCAAAACTCCGTTGCGGCAACAAAGATTCGCAGAAGCTCGGACTCTAGCGCGTTCTGGTGCCCGAAGCGCTGTCTATGCCGAGATGTGTGCTCGCATTGCGTTCGGTTCAGGCCGCGCGATCGCCGAAAGCACTATTCCTTCATAACCCTTGGCGGCAACATCGCTGATGATCCCGACATATTTTGGCGTACCGCCATTATACAGGAAGTAGCGGATTTTGCCCGCCTCATGACCCGCGACGTTTGAGTTGTAACCGGTGAACCACGACTTGGCCTTCCGCATCAGCATGATCTCGTACATCTTGGCCACATGAGCGGTCCATCGCTGCTCAGCTTCCCGGCTGGCATCCGCGCGCGTGTAGCCGCAATTCCACATGTGCTGGAAGAGCCCCATGCACCAATTGACACCGTTCTCGATACCGCGCGGAAAATTCGTGGTGGCGGAAGCGCTCTGCGGCCCAGTCGGCATCAGCAGATTCGGAAAGCCGTTGACGAGCATTCCGAGGAACGTTGAAGGCGCGTCCTTCCACTTCTCAAATAGCGTCGCACCGCCAATGCCCTTGATGTCAATTCGATCGTAGGCCCCGGTAATGGCATCGAATCCGGTGGCATATACAATGATGTCGAATTCGTAATCGCGCACGGTGGTACGAATGCCTTTTTCGGTGATGCGCTCGATCGGCGTCTCGCTGATATCAATGAGATGAACATTGTCGCGGTTAAAGGCTTCGAAATAGTCTGTCTCCAGCGGCACGCGCTGCACGCCAAAGCCGTGGTCACGCGGGATCAGCTTCTCGGCGACGGCCTGATCTTTGACACGCCGGCGGATGCGGCCAGCGATGTAGGCCGAGAACTCAGCATTTGCGGCCTCGTCTACGAAAATCTCGCGAAAATTGGCAAGCCAGATACCGAAGCCGGGCCCTTCATAGAGCTTGTCCCACAGCTTCAACCGTTCTTCGCGCGAGACCTCGTAGAAGCCACGGTGGTCGGGCTCGTGCAGGAAGGCGCCTGGCGAGCGGGCGCATGCGGCGAAAATCTCGTCGTAACGCACACGGATGTCGGCCATCTCTGTTTCCGAAATCGCGCTGTTGTTGAGCGGCGCGCTCCAGTTGGGCCGCCGCTGGAACACCGTAAGTTCACCGACCTTGTCGGAGATCTCTGCGATGATTTGGATGCCGGTGGCGCCGGTCCCCACCACGGCGACCTTCTTGCCGGTCAAGTCTAGTGGCTCGTGGGGCCAGTAATAGGTGTGGAAGGAGCGGCCCTTGAAACTCTCGATGCCCTCGAGTCGCGGCATCGTCGGCGCCGAGAGCAAGCCAACGGCGAGAACGAGGAATCGGCAGGTGAATTCACGTCCACTATCGAGTTTGAGCCGCCAGAGATCGCACGTCTCATCGAAATGAGCCGCATCGAGCCTGCAGTTGAACTGCATATGTCTGCGCAGGTCGAACTTGTCAGCGACGTAGTTGAGATAGCGCAAGTTCTCCGGCTGGCTGGAGAACCGCTCTTTCCAATGCCATTCGTCAAGCAGCTCGCGCGAGAACGAAAAGCCATAAGTATAGCTTTCGGAGTCGAAGCGACAGCCGGGATAACGATTCCAGTACCAGGTTCCGCCGAGGTCGGGGGCGGAGTCGAGCACGGTGGTGTCGATGCCGAGATCGACCAGGCATTTGAGCTGATAGATCCCGGCTACGCCCGCGCCGACCACGATCACTTCGTAATGTGACTTTGTTTCTTTGGTCATCCTTAAGGAAACTATCAGGGAAATGCTTCCGAGAAACAGGAATTCTGAGCGGATAATAGGGATTTTTCCGTCAAAAGTGTAAGCGCCCATTTCTCACACGCGTTTGGCGGCTTAGCGGAAAGTCGAACAGCGGTCTGCCCTCGTCCGCTCTAACCCCGCGACAGCGGACAAATTCATTGCGCCATCAAGCGGTGCTTGAGCCTCCAAGTTACACCGTTATCCCACTTCCTCAACCCATTCAGCGTCACCGTTCCGAATCGCGCTCCTTACGCGCGCCGACGAGGTGATTGAATAGGTCGACCGAGGTGTTACCCGCCTGCGCGCCGCTCTCATGCGAGCGTCAGGGGCGGTTGCCCTACGGCGGAAACCTTAATCTTCCGCGAATCTCGAAGAATGGACGCTGATAACATAGGCGGCGAGTCAGATTAAGCCGCTTGCATGGCTCGATTGACGCCTTGTGGGCGCTCCATCAGGCGTCCAACGAGCGCAGTCTTGGTCCTGCTGCCTGCGACCGCCGAGGGTTGCCTTATATACTTGGCGACAATGGCCGCAACCGTCGCCTCGGCCAAGTTTTGTCGGCTGGTTTTGAGCGCGGCCAGCGTATTGGGACTCGGCGACATGGAGTGTTCGACAAAGGCGTCAACGTGGTGCTCAATTGCCTTGGCTAACGACATTTGCGCTTGCTCCCGACAAGCAGTGAGATACGGACAAGTTATCGTCGTAAGAAAACTCGGTGTTGATTCAAGTCAAGGCCATCAGTTAATCGACCACTTTGATAGGGGGAGCCTGGTATCGAGAGCATTGCTGCTAGGCGCGGTCGATTTCCGATGTGGGGTCACAAGCAGACATCGGCACCCTGATCGATCATCAGCGCGCAGTAGGAACGATCCGAGCGCGTCGTTGACGACGTAAGGTGCATCCCGCGCGACCACTGAGCGATGAGCGGCACCACGTGCCGCGGCGGCGACGAGGCCCCGCTCGGATCGCGGGTGCGGCAACTCCTGGCAACCACTCAACGGAGATTTTACTGGTTCGCCCCTTCGGCGGCGGCGGCGGTGGCCATGTATTTCGAATAGAAATGCGCAACCCGCTCGCGCCACATTCCGACGAACGCCCCCGATGTCAGCTTATCCACCGATTTCCACAAGTCTTTGACGGCCGGAAGGGTATTCCGCCAGATCGCGCGTTTGCACCATTTTTCGCCCTTCTCCCTGCCTTCGCTGGTGGCGCACATGGATTTCCAGGCGATGCGATCGGGCTGGCTGATGTGCTCGGCGGCGCCTTCCCAGCCTTGTTGGTGGATCAAGTAAAGGTCACTCAAGGTCGGCTTCTTCTGCGTTACCCACTCGAACAGAATGCCTTCGGTAATGACCTTGTAGGCTGCCGCAATGGCATTGTCGCGGGAATCAAGAATCTGCCCGGAGCCGAATTTGCTGAACTCGTATTTGCTCAGTTGGAACAGGCCGATATACGACCCGGTGCGTTGCTTGGGATCGAAACCGGACTCGATCTTGGCAACCGCTTTCATGAAATTGAAATCCAGACCGAAAGCGTCGGAAGCGCGCTTGATCTCCTCGACCGGCGTTCCGACCGGGGTGTCCTTGAGTGACCTTAAGACGATTTCCGCCGGTTTCTCGGCAGGCGGCAGTTCGGACCAGACGTAATAGATGAGATACCGAAAATCCTGCGTCACCGGCGCCGGGTTGGAGGCATCGCGCGTTGCCGGCACCGGTTGGACGACATCATGGTGGCCCAAGTCCACCGATTTTGTCTCGATAGAATCGTCGCCGATTTCGGCTTTCGCCATCAACGACGGTCCGGAACCCGCCCCGGGCACCGAGCCAAGCTCTGCTCCAAGCTCTGTTCCAGGTCCGGCAGACGCCTCTGGCACGGCGGCGGAGAGCGCAGGCGCATCGGGCGTCTCGGCGCTCACTGCCGCTTCCGGCATTGCGTCCGGCACGGTCGCGCCTGGCGTGTTTTCGCCAACCTGATGGATCATCCCCGTGAATGTTATGGCACCCACGATGCAGGTAGCCTGCAAAGCTTTCATAGCCCCCCCCAACTCCGCGGCACGATCCCCGAAAGAACGACACGCATGTTCCCCATAGTCCAAGAGGACACGCTAGATGTTTTTTAGTGGAATGTCCCACGCGAGGCGACGGACAAGATCGGGATGGGTCACATTTACTGGAGCTGTTGCTAATGCGACATCCTTTATGGCCGCTCGCGACTGCCAAGGCTCTTGGCCTCGACATCCCGCCCACGATGTTCGCACCCGCAGATGAAGAGAGGCCCCGGCGTAGATCAGTTGTCGCGCCGGGGCTATTGAGCCTAAGCTATCAGTCCAGCGGCTTTAGTACGGCTGGTGACAACCGGGGGCCTGGTCGTAGCATAAAGCTCCGCTTCCACCACCTCCGCCGATGACGCCACCCTGCTGCGGGGGCTGTGGCGGGTACACCGGCAGATGCACACGCGAGATCGGAGGGCGCACCACTGGGACGTGAGGGCCTCCGGCCAAAGCAGCGGTTGCAGAGCCGACCGTTAGTGCCACCGAGAGCAGTAATGCAGAATGAAGGATTCTATCTGTCGTCGTCATTGGAATTATCTCCTTTCTGGTCATGAGCGGCGGACTGTGTCGTCCGCCTTCGCACGATTAAATTACGGAGGCTCCGCGCCTGGTTATGTGTCGGCGATCACACTTTTGATTTCGGCCCTTCCGATCGGCGTGCCCTGACGGCGTCGCGCTGGGTCTCATACTTGGCTTACATCCCAGATGGGTCATGTGTGGACGACGTCCACGGATCAATCGCGTCACTTTGACCGCGCGCACTCACTTCCGATCATCCCCTATTGGCAGACATGCCAAGCGGCGGCTGGCATGTCTCAAAGGTGCCAAAAGCGGCCATACGCGCGACCATTAATACAATTCAACGTCAATCTCTTGTGCGAAGGGGAAATGACGATACCCGGCCGCTCCGAAAGATCGCGCCAGACCAAAGGAACCGCAGCCGTCGCAGATCATTGGTGAGCCATCGCAATGAGGGAGGGTTCACAAATGACGGGTCCGAAGCAATTTGCCGCAGCGTGCGCAATCCTTTCGTTCGCGCTCGCAAGCCAAATAAGCGCGAAAGAAGTGAACACCGCCGCGCAATCGAGCGCCGCTAAACAGACTAATTCTAAAAATGGGCATCGATCGCCTGAGAGTGACGACACTGGTCGAAAGGGCATCTCGTGTCAGCGAGACATCCCCTACAGGGGCGACGACGGCAAAATGCATCTCTGCAAATGAATGGTCTTGCGCTGCTTAGGTCAGAAGTACTGCCTATTTCGGGTTACCCAGCGCCCGTACCGTTACCCCCGTCGCACTTTGCAACGGCCGAATCGGCCTGGAAAAGGCCGTCACCAACAGCGACCACAGTCCAGCATTTCGATGATGGACTGCGCGGTTCATGCCCAGGCAGGTATCGCCGAGTGAGTTCAGAGTGGTCCGTACCGAAGCTGGCGGTTGGAAAGTTACGCCCCAAAGCAATATTGCATATTTAGGTCATGCTGCCCGGCATGAAACACCGGATTGAAATCACGGTACCATTTCGCAGGGGCCACACCATCGTGCGACCGGCACGATTGGGTTCCGTGATTACTGACTTATCTGGAACGTCGAACCATTTGTTCTCGAGACGCATGCGATAGTGCCCATTCCTGGATTCCCAATCCGGGTCAGCAACGATCTCGCCGTCAGCTACCGAACAGCAAAGACCATTGCCACTTGCGAGATGGTCAAACCACTCTCGCAGGGGAGAATCCGCGTAGCGGCCATCGAGATCGCGACCGCTTGCAGCGCCAAAAAGACAGGCAGCCGAAATACTGACAGTCAAAAACAAGATGCGGTTCATTTGCGCACCCCCGAGTTTCGCCGGCCAACTTTGCTTCCTGGAGCCTTTTCTTGCACTTCTGTTGGGCGAAAGCAGGGCTACGAGCCTCGCTTCGGTCACGAGCACTCACGCGGTCGTCAAAAAAACGCCGTTGCTGCTTGTGCAGACCATTGTTCTGTCACCGACGCGTTTCGACGCCGTGAAGGCCCATTAGCGAACCCAATTTCGTTCGACCTCTTGCGGGAGCCTTAAACTACCTTCGTGAGGGCACCGTCGATGATGAGGTTGGTGCCGGAAATGCGGCTCGCGACCGGGCTCGCCAGGAACACGACACCCGCGGCAACTTCCTGGGGTGTGCCCATCCGCCCCGTGGGGTTCAGCGACATCGCGGTCTTGTAGAGATCAGGCATGCCGCGCTCGATATTCTGCCAGATACCGCCCTCGAAATAGGTATTGCCCGGCGATACCGCGTTCACGCGGATTCCCTTGGCGATGAGCTGGTTGCTCAGTCCCTTGGCATAGTGGATCAGCGCTGCCTTGAACGCACCGTAGGAGCCGGCCGCAAAATCGACCTCGAAGCCGGACACGCTCGAGACGATCACGATCGAGGCCGATTTTGACTTCTCCAAAAACGGAACAGCCGCAGCGACGGAGTTCACGGTGTGCATCATGTCCGTGCGAAACGACTTCTCCCAGGTCTCTACCGTATCGCCGACGGCAAGCGCGCTGACGTTACAAACAACGACGTCAATCCCGCCCAGTTCACGGGCTGCGTCCGCGACCCACTGTTTCAACGCGGGAGCATCGGCGACATCGAGCGCCCTGCCCCAGGCCTTGCCACCCCTGGCCGCCAGCGATTTAACGACCTTGCCGACTTCGTCGGCATTCCGCGCACATATCGCGACGTTGGCGCCTTCCGCGGCAAACAATTCGGCGACCGCCAGCCCAATGCCTTTGCTACCCCCTGTCACCAGCACGTTCTTGCCTTTTAATCCAAGATCCATTGTCGCCTCCGTTAATCATCCGCACCCGATAGCGCGGCCTGCCGCCTGGCGCGGCAGGCCGCCGTGGAGCTACATTTTGGTCCAATCGCCGGCGGCTTCGAACGCGGCGGCGGCGCGATAGATGGTGGATTCGTCGTAGTACTTGCCGATCAGCATCAAGCCGACCGGCAGTCCCTCGCTCATCGCGCAAGGAATGCTCATCGCCGGATGCCCTGTGGCATTGAAAGGTGCCGTATTGGGAACCATCTCGAATGCGCGCTGGATGTAGAGTTCGCGCGACGCATCCGGCGGCGGCAGCGGCGTCGCCTTCATCGGCAAGGTCGGCATCAGCAGCAAATCGTAATTGGCGAATGCCGCATCGTAGGCCCCGCGCAGCTTGCGGTTCAAGTTTTGTGCCTTGGCGTAGAAATGACCGCGATAGTGTTTGGTGAAATATTGACCGAGCAGCATCGTGATCTTGAGGCTGTCGGACAATTCGTCGGCGCGATGATGCCATCCGGAGTGGGCGTCCAAAAGCGTGGTATTGTAGAGCCCGCGCCAATTGGTGCCCATGCCGTTGCCTTTCATCATGAACTCCGTGGCGCCTTCCGCGGCAATCGGCAGCCAGATCGCCGGGGCTACCAAGTGCATGGGCACCGATATTTCGTCGACGGTGGCCCCGAGCTTCCTGAAAAGCTGGGCGCCGGCAGTGACTTTGGCATCGACGTCGCGTTCGGAAGAAGGATGGCCGAAGCCTTCCTTGACAATACCGATGCGTAGTCCCTTGACGCCTTCGTCGAGGCCCTGGGTGTATCTTCCCACCTTGGGTGAGTTTTGCCTGGGATCGAGGCCATCGGGGCCCGCCAGCACTTCAAGCAGAAGCGCGTTGTCGCGTACGTTGCGGGTCATCGGTCCGGTATGATCGAGCGTGAGTTCGATCGGCATGACACCGGTATAGGGCACAAGACCGTGGGTTCCCTTCATCCCATAGATGCCGCTAAACGACGAAGGGATGCGGATCGAACCGCCCTGGTCGCCGCCGATCGCCATGTCGGCTTCACCGGTCGCCACCACAACCGCGCTGCCCGACGACGAACCGCCGGCCGAATACCCCATCTTGTGCGGGTTATGCACCGCGCCGGCCGCGCAGGTATGGCTGCCGCCGGAGAAGCAGAAATACTCGCAATGTGTCTTGCCGAGGATGGTGCCGCCGGCATCGAGGATACGGGTAACGATGGTGGCGTCGGTATCGGGGGTATAACCTTCGAGCGTCGAGGCGCCATTCATCATCGGCACGCCGGCCACGCAGACATTGTCCTTCACCGCAACCGTTTTGCCGGCCAGCTTGCCGCTGGAGGCGCCCTTGATCGTCGTCTTGACGTACCATGCGTTGTACTTGTTCTCCTCGCCTTCCGGACGGTAGCCGGGCGTTCGCGGATAGCTCACGGCCGGAACATAGTCCGGCATGGCATCGACGATGTCGTAGGCGGCGTAATTTCCCTGCATGAGGGCGTCGTAGGATTTGAGTTCTTCCTCGCCCATGTGCATACCGAGATCCTCGGCGACGCTTCGCAATTGATCGAGAGTAGGTCTTTTGACTGCCATGGTCTGTCTCCCTTTGATCACTGCTCGCTGATCGAGCGTTACGTAGTGATTCCGATAAATTCTCCGACGAGACTTTGATCGCCGAGGTCTTCCGGCCGTACTTCGCGGGTGATGGCGCCCTTTTGAATAATGAGAATGCGCTTCGAGAGCTCGGCTATGAATTCGAGGTTTTGCTCAACCAGGATCATCGTGAGCCCGCTGTTTTCACGCAACCGCTGCAGTATCTCGACGATCTCTTCGATGATCGAGGGCTGAATGCCCTCGGTCGGCTCATCAAGCAGGACGAGACGCGGCCTACCGCAAAGGCAGCGCGCGATCGCCAGCAATTGCTGCTCGCCGCCTGACAGAGCGCCACCGGGGCGATCGAGAAGCGGCTTAAGGCGCGAAAATTCCTCCAGGACCTCGGCGATGATGTCTTGTTCGCTCGCGTCTTGATTGGCGCATCCCATGCGCAAGTTCTCGTAAACCGTCAGGCCGGGGAAGATATCCCGTCCCTGCGGCACATAGCCTAACCCTAGTCTCGCGCGGCGATAAGGCTCGGCGTTGGTCACGTCGTCGTCGAAAAATTGAATGCGGCCGCCCGTTGCCGGGAGGAAACCCATCAGCGCCTTGAGGAGCGTCGTCTTACCCATGCCGTTGTGGCCGAGAATTCCTATAAATTCCCCCTGCTTCACGACGAAGCTGACCCCGTTGAGGATCGGAATGCGGCCGTAACCTGTACGCAACCCTTTCACATTGAGCATCATGCGGCCGCCTGTTTGCCGAGATAAATGTCGCGTACCAGGGGATTGCGCAGAATGTTCTCCACGGCATCCTCGACCAGCACGCTGCCCTGATTGAATACCGTCACCTGCTTGGCGATCATCCGGATGAACTGCATGTCGTGTTCGACGACGATGAGCGCCTTGGTGCGATTGATCTCGCGTACGAGCTGCGCAGTCTTTTGAACCTCGTCATAGGTCATGCCGGCGGCAGGCTCATCAAGCAGAATAAGCTCGGGATCCGTCGACAACACGATGCCAAGTTCCACCCATTGCCGTTGACCATGCGCTAACTGGCCGACCAGACGTTCGGCCACGCCGGCAAGGCCAAGGCGCTCAAGCATCTCATCGACGACATTGGCGGCGCGATCGCGAGAATGGAGACGGTTCGCCGCCAGCCAGATATTTTCGCGCACGCTCAAACCATCGAACACGCTCGGCACCTGAGTCTTGATGCCGATGCCGAGCCGTGCGATCTGGTGCGCGTAGGCCTGCGAGATATCCCGGCCGCGAAACAGCACCTGACCCTGGCTTGGCTGCAACTGCCCGGTGAGCATCTTGAAGAACGTGCTCTTTCCCGCGCCGTTCGGGCCGATCAGGCATCGCAGTTCACCTTCGGCCAGCGTGAAATCAACGTTGCGTACGGCCTGGACGCCGCCGAAGCGCATGCTGAGATTTCGGGTTTCGAGGAGCGGCGCTGCCATCAGCCCTTCTCCGCCTGCTTGGGTTTAAGGCCGGTGGCAATGCCCCGTACGCGCGAGCGAACCAGCCAGAGCCCGAATTCGCCAAGCGTCGGCACAAGACCCTTCGGCACCAGAAGGACGAAGGCGACAAGGATGATCCCGAGGATCAGGGGCACGTTGGCCAGCACGCGCGCCCACCAGTCGGAGCCGCTCGGCTGGTTCGCGCCCAGCGCCGCACTGAGCCATTGCACGCCGATGCAACCGATGATTGGGCCGATCAGTGTGCCACGGCCGCCGACGATGACCCAAATGATGATCTGCGCGGACTGTGCCAGCCCGAAAATCGTCGGGCTTACGAAATTTCCCCAATTGGCGAACAGACAGCCGGCGAAACCGGCGAGCGCACCGCCGATGATGAAGGTCGCAAGCTTATAGGCACGGGGATCATATCCCAACAGCTCGGCGCGCCGTTCGTTTTCCCGGATTCCGACAATGATGCGACCGAACCGGCTGGCCAGCAGCATGCGCAGTCCGAAGTAGGTCGCAAGCAATGCCGCCGTCGAAAGATAAAACATGCCCTCCAGATCGATAACCGCGGCTTTGTTGCCCGGGAAATTGAGCGGCGGGATTCCGGGAATGCCGTTGAAGCCTCCCAACCGCGCTACGCCGATATGGAATTCGGGCCCAGCGGTGGAGTTCACTGAATTGAACAGGATCAACGTCACCGTCAGGGTAATGACGCCGAGATAGACGTCGCTGATGCGCCCATAAAACATGAAGTAGCCGAGCAGCGCGGCGAAACCCGCTGGCAACACGATCGCCAGCAGCAGCGGAATAGTGCTGTCGCCGATATTAAACACGGCAATCGCATAGGTGTAGGCGCCCAGCCCGAAGAAGGCCGACTGGCCGAAGCAAAGAATGCCGCCATAACCCCAGATCAGCGCCAGGCTGAGCGCGAGGATTGCCATGATCATGTAAATCGTCAGGTCGAGCACGGTATCAAGTTCGGCGAGGCGCGGGGTCAGAATCAGAAAGGCAATGCCAACGACGCCGACCAGTGCGAGGCCGAGGAAATTGAGACGACGCGGGCTCACAGCCCTCTCCGGAAGAAGCGACCGGTGATGCCCTGCGGCAGCAAGCGGATCAGGACGATTGCGGTGGCGAGCAGCGCGACCTCGCCGAACACGGGTGTCGTGGCAAATGTGGCAATCTGGTTGATGGTGCCAAACAACGCAGAGGCGGAGACCGTGCCGCTGAGAATGGCGGCGCCGCCACCGATTACGGTGATGAAGGATTTGGCGACGTAGGCGACGCCGATGGTTGGAAACACGCCGGAGACCGGCGCCAGGACCGCGCCGGCAAGACCGGACAATGCAGCCCCGATGCCGAAGGTGATGGCATAGACGCGCGCCGGATTAACCCCAAGCGCCGCCGCCATATCGGCGTTCTGCATGGTGCCGCGCGCGATCAGGCCAAGACGGGTCCAACGCAGCGCCGCGAAGATGCAGCCAAGGGTGACGGCGGCAACCGCAATCACGAAAAGCGTGTATCCGCTGGTGCGGTAAGCGCCGATCTGGAAACTGCCGAGCGGCGCAGAAATGCCGACCGTGGTATTGCCGAATATGGCTGTCGTCACGCCCACCAGAAAAAGGCTGAGGCCCCAGGTCGCGAGCATGGTGTCGATCATGCGGCCATAAAGAAATCGGATGATGGTTCGTTCGATAATGACCCCGATGATGCCGACGACGACAGGCGCCACCAGCAAAATCGCGATCCAGATATTGATGCCATTGCTGGTAGCAACGATCGCCGCATAGCCGCCAAGCATCAGAAATTCACCATGGGCGAGATTGATGACCCGCATCATGCCGAAAATAATCGCCAGCCCGACACTTATCAGTGCCAGGCTGGCTATTGCGTAGAGGACCTGGATAGCCAGGAGCGCAATGAGATCCACGTTGATCTTTTCCAGACAAATCTACCGGCCACCGGCCCTAGATCTTGATCACGTATTGCTGGTTGTCGTTGGGATTCTTGATGAGATTGCATACGGCCGCCGTGTCCGACGGCTTCTGCTGAGCGAAGTCCTCCAGCACGTTGAGCTTCTTGTTGTTGACTTCGGCGATGTGAACGTCGAGGACACAATGATGGGTCGGCGGATCGATCGTGACCTTGCCGGAGGGAGCATCGATGCTGATTCCGGTTTCCAGCGCCTCGATGACTTTCATCCGGTCGATGGCGCCCGCCTTCTTGACCGCCTCCGCCCATAAGCGGAAGCCCTGATAGGTTCCCATGGCGAGTTCGGTGACGTTCGGATAATCAGCACCGAAGCGCTTGTGGAAAGCCGCGACAAAGGCTTCGTTGGTCTTGTTCTTCAAATCCTGGAAGTAGTTGTAGCAAATCAGCATGCCGTTGGATTCGTCGGGCGACAAGACAATGTGCTCGTTGCCGACGGCAAAGGTGGTCGATGCCATCGGAATGCTCTTGCGCATGCCGGCCGCGGCCCACTGGCGATAGAAGGAGATGTGGGCGCCACCGACAAGCGCCGACCATACGAAATCCGGCTTCGCCGCCTGGATTTTCGAGATCGTCGGGCCGAAATTGGTGACGTCGAGCGGGAAGAAGTCGATCGACGAGACTTCACCGCCGTTCTCGGTGACATATTTCTTCACCCATTGAGAGGTGATCTGACCGTAATTGTAGTCCGCGGCGATCACATAAACTTTCTTGCCCCACTTCTTCATCGCGTAAGGCACCAGTTTTTCCACGGTTTGCGCCGGCGTAACGCCGGTGTCGAACTGATTGCGGTCGCAGACGCCGCCCTCATATTGCGTGTTGTAGAAATAGAGTGTCTTGAAGCGATCCAGCACCGGCCGGATCACCTCGCGCGAGGCGGAAGTGATGCCGCCGTGTACGACGGCAACCTTGTCTTTCAGCGCCGCCTGCTGCGCGAACTGCGTGTAGAGCTGCATGTTCGATTGCGTGTCGTAGTTAATCAGCTTGATCTGCCGCCCGAGGAGGCCGCCTGCGGCGTTAGCCTCTTCTACGGCAAGCGTCAGCGCATCGACCATCGGCTTGCCGTAGATGTCGAGGCCGCCCGAGAGATCATGGATACTTGCGACATTGATCGGATCCTCCGCCCAGGCGCTGGAGCCGAACGTCCCGGCGGCGGTAACCGCGGCTGTACCTTGTAAGAATCTTCTGCGATCGAGCTTCATTTGCAGCGTCCTTCCTCGTTGTTGCCGATACGTCATAAAACCGAATGTTCTCAGACCAGATATTTTTTCAAGATCGACGCACCCATCGTATATTTCGGATCGACCATGTTTCCGAGCCGGATGCGTCCGGCCTGGCTGAGCAGCATATAGGCGTCGATCTCGTCGAAGCCGTAGTCCGCGCTCATCCAGCGCACGAGTTCGCGATAGGCGATGCGGGCTGCATCCTCCAGCGGGCGGGCGCTGCCGATCGTCATCAGGAATTTTTGCGTCTCAAGCCGCGGCCAGGCAAAGCTCCAACCCTTGATGACGTCGATCTGCAGCGTGACGGTGGCGCGTTGTTCGATCGCAACTCCGGACAGTTCGCCATCGCCTTGGGTCGCATGGCAATCGCCGACGTAAAGAAGTCCACCTTTCGCATGAACCGGAAAGTAAAGTATCGCGCCTGGTGCCACGTCCGGAAGATCCATGTTTCCGCCGTGATAGTCCGGCTGCAGCGACGAGATCGCCTCGATCTCGGGCGACACCCCGATGGTGCCGATGAAGGGCTCGTAGGGAAGCGTGATCTTGTCGCTCCAGCGCACTCCTTCCCTGTCGACGTGCATCACCCTCACCCGCTCCGGCAATGGCGGATTGAGTAGCGCCGTCGAGGCCGTTCCGACCAGGCCGCCGAATTCCGGAATGATGCAGGTCTTGCCTGCGGGCTGCGCGCCCCGCGTCTCCACGGCGTGAATATAGACGGCCAGGCAATCGCCTTTTTCGACGCCGCGCACCGCTACCGGGCCGCATTGCGGATTGAGAAAGGGAAATTTCAGCTTTTCGGTCGGTCGGTCCTTTTCGCTGGTAATGACGCCGCCGAAGGCGTCTTCCGTTTCCACCACGACGACATCGCCGGGATCGATCGTGAGGACCGGCTTGGCATAGGGTCCGTAGACATATTGGAAGTCGCCTTGCGCGGCGATCGAGAGTTCGTGGCGCTTGCCCGCCCGCCCCTTGGCAAGGCCGCGCTTTGCCATGATCGAGGAAATGAGCCAGGGATCATTCGTCATTGCGATGTCCTTCGGTCTTCAAAACATGAACTTGCGTAATACTGATTGCGCATCCGCATCGGATCGTTATGCCGTTCCACGCCTAGTTCAGCTTCCAGTCACCACCCGCCTCGACCGCCGCAGCCAACCGTATGAGGGTTGCTTCCTCGAAATGGCGGCCCACCATCATCAAGCCGACCGGCAAGCCATTGACACGCCCGCATGGCACAGTGAAGGCAGGATGCCCGGATACGTCAAAGGAACAGGTATTGGCCTGCATGTTGAGCGCGGTATCGATCGCGCTGCCGAGCGGAGCGTCGGGCGGAGGAATAGGAGTCGCGGTAAATGGAATCGTCGGCATCGCCAGCGCGTCGAACTTTTCGAGCGCCGCGTCATAGCCACGACGCAATAGCCCTCGCAGGTTTTGCGCCTTCGAATGATAGCGCCCATGGTAATTGCGATGCATGTACTCGCCGAGCATCAGAACCAGTTTCACGGTTGGCGACACGTCGTTGATCCGCGTTCCCATGCCGCGCGCAAAGGCTTCCTGCATTGAAAGCGGGTAGTAACCGTGGATGTTGTTGCCGACGCCGTATCCCTTCAGCATCATCTCCGCCGCACCTTCCAGGATAATGCCGCTCCAGACATGCGGGCCGTCGAGGTGCCAGGGCACCGAAACCTCTTCGACTTCGACGCCGGCCCTTCCCATGGCCGCAATGGCCGCCCGCACCTTGGCATCGACGGCGGGATCGCTTTCGCCGTGGCCAAATCCTTCACGCAGGATTCCGACCCGCAATCCCCTTGCCGGCTTGCCGAGTGCGGCCATGTAATCTCCGGTGCGCGCCGCAATCGTCCGCGTGTCCCAGCCGTCATGACCGGCAATGACGGTGAGCAGCCGGGCTAAGTCCTCGACGCTTGCCGCCATCGGTCCGCAGTGATCGAGGGAGTAACTGATCGGCATCGAGCCCGTGGTCGGAACCAGTCCCCAGGTTGGTTTCAGCCCGTAAATGCCGCACCAACTGGACGGCGTACGGATCGACCCGCCCTGATCTCCGCCGAGGGCCATCGGCACTTCGCCGGCCGCCACCAGGGCAGCGCTTCCGCCGGACGAGCCGCCCGCGCTATGGGCGAGGTTGTGCGGATTGCGGATCACGCCGCTCGCACAGGTATGGCTGGCACCGGAAAAGCAGAGATCCTCGCAGGCTGCCTTGCCGGCGATCGTGCCGCCGGCTTCGAGAATCCGCGTCACGACGGTCGCATCAAGTTCTGGAACGTAGCCTTCCAGCAGCGCTGAGCCGTTCATCATCGGCACGCCCGCGACGCAGATGTTATCCTTGATCGCGACTGACTTGCCGCTCAGCAAACCCTTTGCGCCGCTGTGAATATTCGTCTTCCAGTACCATGCGCCGTATGGATTTTCGGATGCCGCCGGCCGGTATCCAGGCGATCGCGGCGGCACGGATGCCAGCGCCGGCGCCACCAATTCGTCGAGCCGACCATAGGAGACCAGCGGTCCCTTGAAGGCCTCTTGAAAGGCAGCGGTTTCGTCAGCCGTAAGAACGAGGCCGAAATCGGATCCGAGGCGGTCGATCTGCGCCAGTGTTGGGAGGCGAACTACCATTTTTCATCCATTTCCTGCATTTTTCGAACACAAACGAAAAAAGCCATCCGTGGCCCGAGAAGGCCTCGAATGGCATCAATGCCGGTGCTATCAATGGTCGCGTAGGCTTGGTTCGCTGAACGAAGTCTCTAAGCTCGTCACCCAGACGTCATCGGCTGCGCGAGAACTCTTTCGTCATTCACGTCCGGATTTATTGTGGCTTAGCGCTGCCGGACTTGTCAATGCGACGCCGGCTGCTTTTTTATGCGGCGCAGCACAAATGACGCGCAGGAGGTTTGATGATACAAGGCAACGCCATCTTGGCATGAGATCGTCGCCGCGGAGTTCCCGGGCTTGCCGATGAAAAAAACCTCGATCCCTCTCGGCCTGATATTTTCCCAATCGGGCCCTTACGCCATGATGGCGGGCGAAATGCGCAAGAGCGCATTGATGGCGGTCGATGAAATCAATGCGAGCGATGCGTTCGATTTTGCCTTCGCACCGCGCTTGCGGGATCCGGGTGGCGTGGTCGCCGGCTACCATACGGCGTGCGATGAATTAATCCGCGAAGAGCAGGTCGACCATATCGTCGGCTGCTATACGTCGGCTTCGCGCAAGCAGGTTATTCCGATCGTCGAACGAACCGACCGGCTGCTTTGGCACCCGGCCCGATATGAGGGGTTCGAGAGCAGCGACAACGTCATCTATGTCGGAGCAGCGCCGAACCAGCATGTCGTGCCGCTGGTGAAACATATGCTGGAGCACATCTCCGACGATGTGTTCTGCATTGGGTCCAACTACGTCTGGACGTGGGAAATGAACCGCGTCATTCGCGAAATCGTGACCAGCGGCGGCGGCCGGGTTCTCGCTGAGCGCCTGCTCGAGCTCGGCGAGACGGCGGTAGATCATATTGTCAAGGAAGTTATCGACCGCAAACCGCCGGCGGTGTTCAACACGCTTGTCGGTGAATCCAGCTACGCCTTCATGCGCGCGCTTCATGCGGCGGCGGCGCGCGCCGGTTTGAACGTCCCAATGCTGAGCTGCAGCCTGTGCGAGCCCGAACTCAAGCTGATTGGTCCGGCGGCCTCCGTCGGTTGCGTCACGTCATCCGCTTATTTCGAAAGTATCGCCGGCGCCGAAAACAGCGCATTCGTCGCGCGCTGGAGGGCGCGTCATGGCGCGGACAGCAGCCTCTCCGTCGACGGCCAGTCTACTTACGTCTGCGTTGTGCTGCTTGCCCGCGCCATCCGCCGCGCCGGCTCGGTGGAAATAGCTGCCGTCCGCCGCGCGGCCGCCAACCATCGCTATGATTCTCCGCAAGGTCCGGTCTGGGTCGACCCGGACAACAATCACTGCTTCCTGACACCGCGTCTGGCGCGCTCCGTGCCAGGAAGCCAGTTCAAGATCTTTTGGCAAGCAGACGCGCCGGTACGCCCGGACCCTTATCTGTCGAACCTCGATCTGGCCGCGATTGGCTCTGGCACGGAAAAGAGCAATGATGCGATTACCAAGGGTTCACACCATTTGCGTGTCGTGAAATGACAAGACCATCGCCCTTCTCCGTCCGTGGCCGGCGCGCGCTCATGGTGATGAGGGATGAACGCGAAATCTCGATCGTGCGCCGGCAACTCAACCGGCTGGGCATGACGATTTCAGAACACGACCCGGCCGAGCCGCCACGGTGCGAGACCGTTGACGTCATCGTCATGGACGTCGACACCATTCCCATCAAATCCGATCTCGCTGCGGCCTGGAAGGCCGGCGCGCCGATCGTTGCGCTGATCGGAACCGAGACGCCCAGCCGGTTAAAATGGCTGCTCGACCTGCAACCGGCATCCTTTCTCATCAAGCCGCTGCGCTCGGCCGGACTTTACACCGCGCTCGTGGTGGCGTTCGACGCCGCGCAGCGCAAAATGGATGACGCCGCCTACGTCGAACGACTTGAAGATCGCATTCGGTCCCGTCGGGTGATTTTCGCCGCGGTCCTGCAGATTATGCGCAGTCACGGCCTTACCGAGACGGACGCGTTTTCGCTGGTCCGACAGACGGCGATGCGCCACCGCACGACGATCGAACAATTGAGCGCGGAAATCATAGCGGTCGGAGGAATGCCGAACCGGACGACGCGGACGGCCTGACAATCGAGGACGAAAAACTACCGGTCCCCAACGCAGATTATCAGCTCGCCACGCTAGCCGAGGTCGTCGACACGCTGAACGCCGGCTTCTGCCATCTCGGCCCAGGCGGCGTCCAGCGAGCCTGCCAGATCGATAGCCCTGCAACCGGCCTCGACAACGACCGTATCGAAGCCGAGCCGCCGGGCGTCCACTGCGGAGTAATGAACGCAATAATCCGTCGCGAGACCGACGAGAAAGATCCGCCGCAAACCACGCTCTCGCAAATAGCCTGCGAGGCCCGTGGGAGTACGCCGGTCATTTTCGTAGAACGCCGAATAGCAATCGATTTCGGTTCGAAACCCCTTGCGGATTACGAGCTCCGCTCGTCGTGTCTCCAATAGCGGATGAAATGCCGCCCCCGATGTGCCCTGAATGCAGTGATCGGGCCAGAGAGTCTGCTGGCCATAGGGCATCTTGATCGTTTCAAAGGGGGCAGAACCCGGATGTGACGTGGCGAAGGAGCTGTGGCCAGCCGGATGCCAATCCTGGGTCAGGGCGACATGGTCGAAACGTTCGATGAGGCGATTGACGACCGGCACCACGGCGTCGCCGTCAACAACCGCCAGCGCTCCGCCGGGACAGAAATCATTCTGCACGTCGATGATCAGCAGCAAATCATCTTCTGAACGTATGCGCATGAAATAATCCGAGGAGCTGGTACTTTCCGAACCTTAGCATGAAACGCTCCACACTCATTTCCCAGATCTTTCCCTTTGCGGGCTTTCGAAGCCGCACTCCGGGGCCGCCGTTCTCGTTGATGAATTGGATGACGGCGGCGTCGAACTGGTGACGGTGGGGAGCTTGCCGAATGATGGCAAGGTGATTGCGGATGAGCGGGGTTAGTCCTGTCAAATAGCACCGTGTCACTGCATTGGCGCAACGTGAATTTCTCCGAAAACAACCGTGCTACGGCTCAACCTTGAAACAATTGGATATTTTGGCTTTGTTCTGCCAAATCCAATGATTAATCTACTTGAGATAGCTTCCATAATACCATACAACTTATATCGTAGGCTCGTATTGCAAACTTGCGCCGCGAGAGCGCACGCCGTTCGTAACGGTCCATGGCTAGCAACTGACCAGCCTTGTCCGACAGGATCATTGCGAGCTTGAGCGGCCCGCTAGGCTTCGAGTCCAGAAATTCAACCACATCGTATGGCATCGGCGTAAATGCACCGCCGACCCGCATACAGCGGAGAACCAGTGCATCCTTTTCGCGCACCCTCGCTTCAGACTCGTAGTCAGGGTCGCTCAGTGCACTGTTTACGAGCTGATGGCGCGCGTAACGCACGCGGCGCAGATCGATCTCCGCTTCAGCAACCCGGCGCGCAAGTTCCAGGATTTCAGCGTCGGCGTCGGACCCGGCAGTTTCGCGCGCGAGCGCGTCCACCTCTTCGGAAAAAACGGGATCGGAAAAAACCGGCACGCTCAAGCCGTGGCGAAACGCATTTCGCGCCGTGCGGGCGCGGCCCCGCGCGGTTTTCGGACCGGTGCTGGCCCGAGCGTTGGCGCGGTTTGCCTGGATCTTGCGGGTGCTAGCCACGCCGGATCGTTCCCTTCGCCTGATTCACCTTCGATGACTTGACGATCGCCGTTCTCGAACCTCTGAGCGTTCGTCCCGTCGCAGTCCGCGATTCGCGGCGAGCCTGCACCGGGCTTTGTCCTTCCGCACGCGTCGTCTCGATTACCTCAAATTCACCCTCCTCAACTTCTTGTACCTTCCGCCGCAGCGCTTCGCCGAGCACCGCACGACGCCGATCAATCTCGCGCAGGCTGATATTGCGGCGAGTCTCGGCGATGGTGATCAGGCGATCGATCCGCTCGATTTCATCGAGTTTTCCGGGCAAGTCCACGAGCATGAGGTCGTGCATGGTCCGGCCGCTCGAAGCCAGAAGCTCTTTCACCAGCTTGGTAGCCTTTGGTTCGCGACGCACGTACTCTTGGGCAAGCTCTTCCGCCCTTTGGGCCTTGGCCTGGTCCAGGATCCGGTCCGCGTCCAGCCCGGCAGCCTCGAGAACCACCATGACCTTCTTCACAGCTTCCGGTTGCGACTGGACGTACTGGTGCGCTAGCTCTTTCGCCTCTTCCGCAATATTATTCTGAGGAGATTCCGGAAGAATTTCCGTAAGAATTTCCCCAAGAGCGTTCGCAGAGGCTTCCGCGTACGCCTCGTAATCGAGCCGCTGGTTTAAGAACCATTTCAACTTGTTTTGCGCAACCGCTTGCAGCAGGCCGAATTTTAGGCGACACCACCGCATGATCTCCCATTCCAAAGACACCACATCAACAATGTACAGCTCATCGATCATATCATTGGGCTTTACCGCCGCGCACATCCGGCCAATCAGGTCGTCATAGAGGGCGGCGTCTTCTCCCTCAAGCAGGGGCGGCGGACCAAAAAATGCGAACCGTTGGACCCGCGCGGGGGCCGATGTCATCGACTTGGTTTTTGGATTCGAACGACTGCGTTTGCTCGCCATGGATAGTCCTATTACGCCTTAGTGGACGCACGCACCTATTCACGTGCTCAATGACCGGGCGATGCGGAAATGACTTGCCGCAACGAGATCAGTGACATGGTGATGACGCGTTTGCGGAGATCTGCGCATGGCATTTCCACTCCGTCGGAAGCCCGTGGCAAATATTGGGCGCTATTGGTTAGCGCGAATTCCAGGGCCAAATTATCCGTTTCCGTCCCACTCCGGAATCCCAAGAAGGCGCGCGGCACCAACCAACCGCTCGTCATAGCTGGCTAGCTGCACGCTTGTCCCCTGAGCGCGGAGGAACACCATCGCGGCCAGGTGAATGGCATCCAGCGTGCGAACGGGAGTCGGAAACGGCTCCAGGGCGCGCCTCAATACCGGCGGCACCATTTCGATGATGGCGATGCGGTCGATCAAGGCGCTGACCGCATCGCTATGCGAGTGCTGAAGCCGACGCGCGTTGATCCGGGTCCAGACTTCGCATTCAAGCAGCCTGCTCGAAACGACGGGCTGATGCCACAGCGCGTTCGGCGGATAGCGATCCTCAGCCAGAAGATAGGCGAGCGCCACCGAACTATCGAGATAGATCATCGATCCGCTCGATCCATTTGCAAATCATGCAAGATTTCACTGAGTTTCATCATCGGTTTCCGCACCGGCAATTGCCCGGGAACCAAGACGGGGGGTCTAATCCATCCGTGCCGGACCGCATCGAGCAGAAGCGCATCCGAAAGCTGGGGGCTTCGACCCGCCCCGGGCGGACCAAGCTCGGCCACGACGCGATCGCGGTCCGTGACCAAAACGGTTTCGCCTCCGGCCGCCAGCCGGACATATTCGCTGAGCTTGTCTTTGAGCAGTTTGATGCCGACCGACCTCATGCCATAAAGGTAGCTACCGGTAGCTACTTTGTCAATGGTCGGCTGAACAGCGGTTTCGCGCGAGCCGACCGGCCAACGGCCGGTAACGAGCCAGCTTCCCAAATCGACAAGGACGGCAGTGAAGGCCGGCCGCTAAGAACCGATTCCCGACGCCGACGTTAACGGTCCATGGCAAGCAACTGGCTCGCCTTTTCCGACAGGATTATTGCGAGCCCGCGCTGCGGGACTAAGACCCGTTCTGGCAAGCCATGCCGTTCGCCCGCCGTTCAGGGAAAAAACGGTGTCGTATGCATGGCGGGGCAGCGGGATCGGGGGCCCCGCGCGGCAACAAAAATGCGCAGAAGCTTGAACTCTATACGCGCGAGGCCATCGCCCAGCGTAAGCAGCTTGGCGAGCTGATGCGGCAATCGCATCAGCTAGTCCTGAAGATCGAGTGAGGCTACTTACTAACGGTCGGAGTCGTAGTCGCGACGGCTAATTCCCTGACCGCAACGTGACCCGCAGTTCGCAGCTGGCAGGACGTCAAACTTTGGATCAAGGCGTTGCGGCATCAAAGTGCCTTCGAGGAGCCTCATCCGGTATCGCCCCTCCTGCGACAAGCGACAACCGGCCGCGCCAGAATTCCCAGGAACGATCGCTAAGCCAGCCTGGTCCAGCCCGAAGCATGACTTCGACCAAACGCTTCTTACCAACCGTTTGCTCCAAAACGACGATGTCGGCGTAGGTGCCGAAATTCATCGCTTGGGCGATAATGCGGTCTTCAGAATGAGGTTGATCGCCCACCGGGTCCCACCAAAGATATTTCCGACCAAGTTCGGCAATGTATCTTTTCGCGGCGTCTGTTTTCATGATTAATCATAGCAGATTCAGTGTGGAATTGCCACAGAGACTGAACCAGACACGCAGCATGCGGCAACCAAAGCGAAGGGACCGGGCTGGCAATCCAGAATTGATGCTGATCTCCGAGGGATCAAAGCAAATCGCTATGATCGGCGGATCGGAACGGCTCCTTCAGACGCTTCGCGCAGTCATGCGTTTCGGGGTTCTTGATGTTCAATCCCATTGGTCAACCCTTCTACTCAATGTTTTTGCCTTTCTAACGCCGGCGCTCCCGCCACAGCTACCTCATGACACGTGTCGCCGTTTCATGCTAAGAGCGGTCATGCAGGTCCGCAGGTCGCACACGCTTTGCGATCTCGGGACCTTGTTCACGCTCGATAACGGCGATGTCATACTGGCTCTGCAGGTCAAGCCAGAATTGGGCACGGTTTCCCAAAATATCGGCCAAGCCTGATGGCCGTATCTGCGGTGATTGACCGGCGTCCATTGAGTATGTCCGTGATGCGCCCGGACGGTACGCCGAGATCGAGTGCGAGCCGATTTGCGCTGAGCTCCCGCGCTTTTAATTCACGCTTCAAGAAGCTGCCTGGATGTGTTGGGAATGGCATATGCTATCCCCTATGGTAGTCTACGATCTCTACGTCGAAGGCGTCGTCCTTTGGTCGATTAGATTACGCATCGCGACGCCATGCGAATGCTGAGCTGGTGCGCATGATACGGTTCCGAACCCCCGCACTCGAGAAGCCGGCGCGACACCAGTTGCTCCTCCCAGAGCGCATCTGGCGGAAGCCGATCTTCAGCTGACAGGTGTGCGGGCGCCACGGAGCTGTCGAGATAATCATCGATCCGCCCGATCGCGCTGCAGGTTGCCCAAGAGTTCGGCGAGCGTCATTACCGGTTGGCGTCGTGGTGGTCCGCGCCCGACCGAGATCGGCGGCGTCATCCAACCTTGCCGGAAGGCGTCTGACAACGGGGCGTCCGACGTCACCGGGCTTCGAGTGGGGCTCGGTGGGCCGAGTTGCGCAACAACACGGTCGCGATCGGTGACCAGAACCGTCTCGCCGGCGGCGGCGAGCCGAACATACTCACTCAGCTTATTCTTGAGCGTTTTGAGGCCAACGGAGCGCATGGATTAAATGTGGCTACCAGAGGCCCCTTTGTCAAAACCGTTAGCTTTGATAGCTCGAGGATCATCTTTTCATTTCCCCGATTTTCCGCGCACCGGCTTTCGAAGCCGCACGCCGGGTCCGCCACCGTTCTCGTCGATGAACTCGACGCCCGCCACTTGCAAAGCCTTTCGTATTTTTTCGTTTGTTTCACTGCGTCCGCCGAGCGGGCCATCACCTGCTTCCAGCCGCTTTATTGTTGGAACTGACACCAGCGCAGCTGCCGCTAGCTCCTCCTGCGACCAAGCTAAAAGAGCGCGGGCCGCTTTTATTTGACGTATTGATACTTTTAGTATTGACGAATTTGCCATTTTGATAGATACTTTTAGTATCGAATTCAAGCCCACTGGTTCGTTTGGGGAGAAATAGCAATGCCTGGGCCGTTTTCCGAATCAGCCCATAGCATACACCGACGGTCTTTCCTCGGCGGCTCGGACGCCCGGATCGTTATGGGCGACGACGAACCCGCCCTGCTTCGGCTCTGGCGCGAGAAACGCGGCGAAGTGGAGCCTGAGGACCTCTCCGGCAACCTCATTGTCCAGCTTGGCACCGTGACCGAGGACCTCAACCGGCGCTGGTATGAGCGCAATACCGGGCACGCGATTAAGCATGTGCAGCGGAGGATCCAGCACCCGGTCCATAAATGGATGGCGGCTACGCTCGACGGTCAGGTAGATCCCGGCGACGCCGTGTTCGAAGCCAAATTCATGCTGCCCTGGACTTTCTCGGAGGAAGCCGCTGCCGAAAAGCACATGGCTCAATTGCAGCACAATATGTGGGTCTCCAATTCCAAGTCTGCGGTGCTGTCGATCATCACGGGCGGCGGTAGTTGGGTTGAACTTACGATCCATGCCGATCCGATGTACCAGCACCTGCTGCTCACTGCCGAGAAGAAGTTCTGGCACTGCGTCACGAGCGGCGAAGTACCGCACCTGTTCGGGATCGAGCCGCCGCGGCCAAGGCTGGCGGCGGTACGGATCGTCGACATGAGTTCTTCAAATAGCTGGGCAGAACTCGCGAC